>JBGUMY010000087.1:0-14184 GCA_045117095.1 Bacteroidaceae bacterium
CGAAAAGTTGAGAGAGCAACAAATTTCCCTTACCTTTGTCGCGAAAAACAAAGGGATGTTACTAAAAAACCATTAAAAGTATGAGAATGATTCAACTGATACAGAAGTGCTTGTTGACGGCAGTTGCTGCTCATGCACAGACCTCTGTCAACGCTAAAGAGCGTGTGGCAGAAGCGAGAAAATCCTATGCCTTAGCCATGAGTAGGAATTTCTTTTGTCCTTTTGTGATGGCTTTTTCTTTGTTGGGAATGATGAGTTGCAAGCAGAGTGGCAATGTGACCACTGGTGAAGAGGCTGATTCCGTCGATGTGGCGGCTGAGAAGGCTGATGTGGAAAAGGTGAGCAACGATGAGGCTGTGGCCAATGTCATTGATGTGGAAAAGTATTGGGACACCTTCCAAGAAAAGTATGAGGAGGATGACCTTGATGATATACACTATACCTTGACTAAATATGCCTTCATCGACATAGACGAAGATGGCGTCAATGAGGTGTGGGTACGTACTGAGAATGACGAGGATGGTGTCATCTTCGGCTTCGATGAGGAGGGCTTTCCTCAGCTCATCATCGCAGAGAGCGAGGGCAAGCGTCCTTCCATTGGCAAGGGTTGGGTAGGCGTCGGCTATCCTGCTGGTGGACCTTCTTACTTCAATCATTATGTCATCGTGACGAACAGTACGAAAGAAACACAACTCACGGACTTCCAAGTGTATGAAAACCACGAGTACTATCAGGGAGATACCGAAATTACTGAGGCTGAAGCTAAAGAATTTATGAAACGCATCAAGGGTGAAGGTCTGGCGCTGAATCCTGAGTGGCACAAAAGAGTCAACAAATAACGATTTAAATTCCCATGAACATGAAAAAATTACTGGCACTTTTAGTATTGGGTTTTGTAACCTTGGGAGCCTTTGCGCAGGAACAGAATCCGCTTAAGGAACTTGAAACCATCCGTAATGGATGGGAAAAGAAAACCATCACGGGTGTGAAGAGTGGCAATATCATTCCTTTGCTCACTGCCTTCAACAAAGTGTGGCCTACAGCACCAGGCACAGCGATCCTGATAGATGGCACAAAGCCTGAGGCGCAAGACAATGAGTATCATTTCGAGGTCGATACGCCCAATGGCTATGTGAGTGCCAACGAGTTGGGCGACTATGGCCAGGATCTTGCCGCTTGTGTGTGGAAACGCTCCAACGGTCATCGTCTCTTTGCGGTCAGATTCACCCAGTCGGTGGGGGTCTTTCCACACTCCATTGTTCTTTTCTACGACTTCGATGCAGCCAAGGGAACCCTCACACCTGAGTCTCAAGCGTTGAGTGCTTTCATGCCAGCCTTCAATGAAGCAGATGTAGATGCTGTCAGCATTGAACTTCCCCAGATTGGCAAAGACGTGACGGTGAAGGAATATATCATGGGCTGGTACTTCTCTATCAAGCACACCTATAAGTGGAATGGTATGGAACCTCAGTGGTCTGCTACTACCATTGAGAACTACGACAAGATGGAGAAGATGTATAACGACACTTATCAGATGGAGAACAAGATTCAGTTTGAGAAGTTTGCTCTCTACGACTTCGATGAGGATAATAACCCCGAACTGTGGCTCTCGACCAACAATAATGATTATCAGGCTATCTTCTCCATCAAGGAGAACGAAATCCAGATGGTGGCTTCCACCTATTATAAGACTCACTTTGTCTTTCACGATAACAACGTGATTGGTTCAGCTGGCAGTTGTGGTACTGGTTGTATCCGTGCCGACTACACAAAACTCGAAGAGAGTAAACCTGTGTCTCATTTTGCCGATCAACAGGATTACGACTATCAGAAGGAAGACATGGTGAGCACCTACTACAAAGATGGCAAGAAAGTCACCAATGCGGAAGGTGAACGCATCCTCAAATCCTTTGGCGAGGTGCATGACATCACTCCTTTGTTCCAAAAGATGAAACGATAAGGTTGAGAGTTTAGGGTTGAGAGTTTAGGGTTGAGAGTTAAGAATATAAGAACAAAAACAAATTGAATCATGAATAGAAAGAGCAATAATAAGTGGGCAATGCTTCTGATAGTGTTGACCATCCTGACAGGCACAGCCTGCACAACACAGAAGAAGAGTGGTGAACAAACAGATGAACCTGCAACAGCTCAGACGGAAGTCACGCAGGACGAGATGGAGGCCTTAGCTGCCGCACTTCCCAAGTATAAAATTGTCAATAGTTTCCACGAAGGACTCGCAGCTGTCTGCAACGAGAAAGACCTTTGGGGCTTCATCGACAAGAGCGGCCAAGAGGTCATCCCATGCCAGTATCAGTATTTTCCTACAGAATTCAACGAAGGTGTTGCCATCGCCTGCACGAATGATGAACGTATGATCATCATCGACCACGAAGGCAAGGTCATTGCCCCCTTTGAATATATCTATCGAGGTGATGGATTCTATGACGGATTGATCACCGTTGTCGAGGTCAACGAATTAAATGGTGATGACATCGATTGGGAACATTGGGGCAAGGCTGGCTTCATCGACACAAAGGGTAAGATGGTCATTCCTGCTGACACATACGATGTCATGATGGGTGAAGGGCCTATCATCAATAACTTCAGCGATGGACTTTGTCGTTTGAAGAAGGATGACAAAACTGTTTTCATCGACAAGACCGGTAAGGTGGTCATCACTTGCAATAGTGATGCTGCCCGCGATTTCAGCGAAGGTCTTGCAGCTGTTTGGTCGTATGAGGCTGAATCTGGTGAGTGTCTCATCGGTTTCATCGATAAGACTGGCAAAAAGGCTATTCCCCAGAAGTACACCACCGTTGGACATTTCAGCGAAGGTCTATGCTGGGCTATGGGTGAGGAGAAGGCTGGTTTCATCGACAAGACTGGCAAGTGGGTCATCGATGGTGACTATCGGGTGCTCATCCTCTTCGAAAACACGGAAGGCGAGGAGGACCTCTGCCCCAGCTTCAGCGAGGGTCTCGCATGGGTCTGCAACAGCGAGGGCAAGTTCGGCTACATCGACAAGACGGGCAAGACAGTCGTTCCCTTCCGCTACGAGCCTGGCTACAGCGAGGAGAACGAGTGGTTCGAACAGCAACCTTGCTTCGACTTCAAGAGTGGCATCGCCCGTGTTTGGGACAACGCTACGGAAAAGTACGGCTTCATCGATAAGGAAGGTAAAGAGGTGTTCCCTTGCCAGTTTGACGCAGCTGAGGATATGAGCGAAGGCCTTGCCGTAGTACGTCGAGGTGACCAATATGGCTTCATCGACGCCAAGGGGCAATGCACGCTTGATCTTGCGAAATAAAGTTGTAAAATAATATATAATGTATAAAGTTCTTAAGACAATTAGTGACACACTGAGTGGGAAGGCGAGCATCTTCATCATCCTCACGGCAGTGGTCACTTTCTTCTATCCTGCCCTCTTCGAATGGGTGAAAGGCAATACGCAGACCATTATTTTGGGCATCATCATGCTGACGATGGGTCTGACACTTACACCAGAAGATTTCAAGCTGCTGGCGAAGCGTCCTTGGGACATTCTGATTGGCGCTGTGGCTCAGTTCACCATCATGCCTTTGGTGGCGTTCTCACTTTCGTGGCTGTTCGGTCAAGTGTCAGCATTTGCTCCATACAGCACAGCGATGGCCATCGGCATCATTCTGGTGGGGTGCTGTCCTGGTGGTGTGTCGAGCAACATTATGTCGTTCCTCTGCAAGGGCGATGTGGCATATTCGGTGGGCATGACTTGTGCTTCTACCCTTTTGGCGCCCGTGTTGACTCCGTTGTTAGTGCTTTGGTTGGCAGGTGAACGTGTTAATGTGGATGCTTGGGGCATGTTCCAGCAGATTCTCATCGTCACCATCATTCCTATTGCGATAGGCTTTCTGCTGAATGTATGGTTGGGACACAAGAAGGTGTTCAAACAGATTCAAGGTTGCATGCCAGGTGTGTCTGTGTTGAGTCTCGCTTGTATTGTGGGCGGTGTGGTGACAACTGTGCATGATCCATTAGTGGAGAACGGATTGGTACTTTTCCTTCTCACTTTCGGCATGGTATTCTGTCACAACACGATCGGATATGTGTTGGGGTATTCTGTGGGTAGGATGTGCAACTTCTCTGTGGCAAAGAAACGTACGCTCTCCATCGAGGTGGGTATGCAGAATGCTGGGCTTGGTACCAACCTCGCCATGACTTTCTTCGTGGCGACTAATCCAATGGCGGTCGTTCCTTGTGCCATCTCCTGTGCTTGGCATAGCATCAGCGGAACGATTCTTGCCAACCTGTTTAGAACGAGAAGTGAAGAGTGAACAAATTGTACATTGTAAATTGTAGATGATAGTATGGTATTAAATTATATTTGGATAGCCTTCTTTCTGTTGGCAGCTGTGTGCGCCATCATTCAGTGTTTCATTGGGAACACAGGCGTGTTTGCAGACATCGTTGGCTCAACGTTTGACAATGCCAAGACAGCGTTTGAGATTTCGTTGGGTCTGACAGGTGTGCTCTCCCTTTGGATGGGTGTGATGAAGATTGGAGAGAAGGGAGGAATGGTGAACCTACTTTCAAGGATGCTCAGTCCTGTTTTCACCCGTCTTTTCCCTGAGATTCCCAAGGGGCATCCAGCCACAGGACACATCTTCATGAATATCGCTGCGAACATGTTAGGATTGGACAATGCGGCCACTCCTTTAGGACTGAAGGCGATGGAGAGTATGCAGGAGTTGAATAAAAACAAGGATACGGCCACAAACCCGATGATTATGTTCTTGGTGCTGAACACATCTGGATTGACGCTCATACCTGTGAGTATCATGGTGTATCGTGCTCAGTTAGGCGCGGCTCAACCTACAGACATCTTCGTGCCCATCCTCTTGGCCACTTTTGCCGCTACATTAGCAGGTATCATCGTCACAAGCATCTACCAACGGATCAACCTGTTGCAACCCGTTTTGGTGGTCACATTGGGAGGTCTATGCGCTGTGGTGGCAGGCATCATCTGGGGATTCTCAAAGATGGATAAGGAAACGATGGACTTGGTAAGCACTTTGGCTGCCAACATCATCCTCTTCGGCATCATCATCTCGTTCATCGTGGCAGGTATGCTGAAGAAGGTGAATGTGTATGAGGCTTTCATCGAGGGAGCCAAAGACGGCTTCACGACAGCTGTGAGGGTCATTCCTTATCTGGTGGCGATTCTCGTAGCGATTGGTGTGTTCCGTGCCAGCGGTGGTATGGATATCCTTATCGACGGTATCAACTGGTTGGTTGAACTCTGTGGAGGCAACACCGATTTCGTGTCTGCTCTGCCTACCGCCTTGATGAAACCGCTTTCAGGTTCTGGTGCACGTGGTATGATGGTTGATACGATGACTACTTATGGAGCAGATTCTTTTGCGGGTCGATTGGCTTGCATCTTCCAAGGATCCACTGATACCACCTTCTACATCCTCGCTGTCTATTTTGGTTCTGTGGGCATCCGCCACACACGTCATGCAGTTACTTGTGGACTTTTGGCCGATCTTGCAGGTGTGATTGCCGCCATTGCTGTGGCCTACTTCTTTTTCGGATAAGGTGAAATCTCTTCTACAGACCATAAGGATACCCTACTGATCGCAGATGTCACTAATGGATATGTGGTCGAGGATGATATTGAATGGATAGTAAAAATACGAAAGCAGCAATGAGAATAGTTGGTAAGGATACGGAAATCAGCCCTTGTGTTGCGACCATCGGTTCGTTTGATGGCGTGCATCGGGGACACCGTTTTGTGGTGGAGCAGATGGCAAGTTTGGCTCGTAAGAGAGGACTTGATGCTGTGGTGGTGACGTTTGGTGGCCATCCGTTGCAGGTGCTCCGTCCTGACCTGAAACCGCAAATGCTGACGCTGACCGAGGAAAAGGTGGAACTTCTGCTGCAGACGAATATTGACAAGGTGGCGCTGATTGACTTCACGAAAGAACTGGCACAGATGGATGCCTGTGACTTCATGCGCATCGTCCTGAAGGAGCAGTTGCAGGTGAAGGTGCTGATGATTGGCTATGACAACCATATTGGTCATGACCACAAAGGCTTTGATGATTGTCGTTGTTGTGGAGAGTTGTTGGGTATTGAGGTTGTGGGATGCAAGGAACTCCCATCCGACCAAAGGGTTTCATCAACAGAAGTGCGACAGCACTTGCTTAGAGGCGATGTGGAGGCAGCCAACAACATTCTTGGCTACCACTATTTCCTTGGTGGCAAAGTGGTCGCAGGTTTTCAGAATGGACGTAAGTTAGGTTTTCCCACAGCCAACTTGCAAGTAGACTCCTGCAAGTCCATCCCTGAAAATGGGGTCTATTTGGTGAAATGTCAACTCTCAGCTCTTAACTCTCAACTCTCAACTCCCTACGGCATGCTCAATGTCGGTACTCGCCCAACTCTCCATAATGGTCAGGATCGGAGTGTGGAGGTTCATATCTTCGATTTTGAGGGAGATTTGTATGGTGCGGAAATGCGATTGGAACTGCTGCATCATCTGCGCAAAGAAAAGGAGTTTGAATCGTTGGAGGCTTTGCAAGCCCAACTCGCCGCAGACGAACAGGCCTGTAAGGAATGGTTGAAGTCAAAGGTTTGAAGTAAGAGAATTTTTTAGACAATATGATTGAGATACTGAATACACTGGTTTCGCTCGACCTTTTCAAGGTGTTCTTCTGCTGTGACTTGGAGCAATGTCATGGGATGTGCTGTGTGGAAGGCGATGCAGGGGCACCTGTCACGATAGAAGAGGTGGAGATGCTGGAGGATGCCTATGAGGTGGTTCAAGATGACCTCTCTGTGGAGGCCCGTGAGCAGATTGAGGCGGAAGGAGTGGTCTATCCTGACAGAGATGGTGAATTGGTCACCCAGATTATTCATGGGAAAGATTGTGTGTTTGTCAAACATGAAGGTGGGTGTGCCTTCTGTGCCATCGATGCAGCTTATCGCTGTGGACGGTTCCATTGGCAGAAGCCCATCTCATGTGCGCTTTATCCCGTTCGCCTCTCAATGGTGGGGGGAATGGTGGCTGTTAATGTGCATACATGGAAGATATGTCAACCAGCTCGTGACCTCGGAAAGAAACTCCAGTTGCCTGTCTATCAATTTTTGAAAGCCCCCCTCATTCGACGCTTTGGACAAGCTTGGTGGGATGAATGTGACTTGGCAGCCAAAGAACTTAAGAAAGCAGGTTATCTTGACTAAAACAGAGGCACTTTTGATGAAAAAAGGGGAAAAAAACCTCGTTTTCTTAAAAAAAAGCACTCAAAACGCTTTTTTTAGAAAAATTTATCATAAATTTGCAACCTAACAGGCAAGGGGTGTCCCTTTGGGCAAGACACACCCACAAAATAATAAAGACTAATCTATCTCAGAAGATACATGATTACTATTCAAAATAATGATGGCGACCGCCGAGTGCTTCTGCTCGATAGTCCTTTCGCTCTCGATGAAAGTCCTGACTTTCCCGAGTATCTTTTTGATGTGATTTTTATCACGAATACTTCTGTGGGGGAGACTCAAACCATCCTCAACAGCATCAATCCTGTCACATCAACCAAGTGCTGTTACAAGCCACTCTTCGTTGCCAAGTCACTCGAAGGAAAGATGGGCAACTATGCCGAAATCATCGATGGTTATGCTGATGACATGAACAGCATGGATGTGCTGACGACTATTGAGAATATCATCAACTATAACACGTTGATTGGTCTCTCGGCTACGGAAGATCCCATTCTCTCGTCCAACCAGTTCTTCATCCGACTCACGCGCTACCTGATTTCGCGTAAGAAGACTTTCCTCGAACCCCAACTTGATGTGTCTGCCTCGACAGGTTACGTCATCCCCGTGTTCGACCTCTTCTATCGTCAGGGGGCATACGAACTGAGTGACTACTTTGTGTTTATGCAGTCGATGACTGAAAAGGGACTTTTCCGTGTTTCGAAGTTCGTGAATAAGGTGTATCTTTGTCCTAAATGTTTGCACTCACACCTGCTTCATGTGAAGACCTGTCCTAAGTGTGGTCAGTCATCTATCCAAACAGAAGAGGTGATTCACCATTTCCGTTGCGCCAATGTGAGTCCAGAGCACACCTACAACTTCGGTGGTCAATTGCGTTGTCCGAAGTGTCACAAGGTGCTCCAGCACATCGGTATGGACTATGACCGACCCGCCATTATCCACACCTGCAACACGTGTGGCAACTCCTTCATTGAGCCTCAGACCAAGACGCTCTGTACGAGTTGTCATGGTGCCTTTGATTCAGACGAACTGGTGCCACAGGATTTCAATATCTACGAAATCACTTCCGAGGGCAAGCAATCCATTATCTCGCCCAATATCGGATTCACCATTTATACTGAGTTCTACGACAACTACATTGAGTTCAACCGCTTCCTCAGTCGTATCCGTCTGCTGGCAGAACAGAAGTTCTCAGGCAACATCCATGGTGATCTGCTTGTCGGCAAGATTTGGGTGCTCGATGCTGAAGGTATCACCATGTCCATCCGACCCGAGATTATCGAGTTGGTTTGCCAGTACTTCCCCAACAACAAGGTGTCTGTGGCCAACAACATCAGTTACGTGGGCTCCGTGGTGCGCAACTACAGGAATGTTGGTGATACCGAAGAAGACATCATCAACTTCCAAGTTCTGCTCTCAGAGACGATCCGTGCGGCAGGCCACACCCTCAAGTCAGGTGAGCGCATCTGCTACTCTTACATGAAGTTGCAGGGCAACCAGTCCACGATTGATGATTTTGTCAAGGAGATGGAATTCATTTCACCCACACCAGACGACAGTTATTGTCCTGACCAAGACAACCCCACACCTCAGCCGTCCACCTCGTCTTCATTGCAAGATGAGCCTGATATAGAATAATAAATACAACAAATTAAACTTGCCAATATGAACGATTTTATTGAGCCCGGAATCAACGTCGAAAGTTTGTCCGTCCTTGTGGTCGACGACGTTCCATTGAACATCCTCCTCATTAAGAAGATGCTTTCGCAGTACACGTTTGAAATCCGTACAGCGAATGGTGGTCAAGCAGCACTTGACGCCATCGCCCAGAAGAAGCCTAACCTTGTGCTTCTCGATCTCATGATGCCTGGCATCGATGGTTTTGAAGTCATTCGTCGCCTCCGTGCCTCCGATGATACGAAAGACCTGCCTATCATCATCCTTTCTGCCCTCAATTCTGAGCAGGATATCTCCAAAGGCTTCCAGTTGGGTGCTAACGACTTTATCAACAAGCCAATCATCATGGAGAAACTGCTCAGCAGCGTAACCACGCAACTCAACCTGCAGGCTGCAAAGCAGAAGATGTAATAGCACGAAACCATCCGTTCGTGTGACATAAAAATGAAAGATATAGTTCCCTCACAACGAGGGTTCTGTATCTTTCATGGCTTTATAGAACATCAGTTCTAACACTAATCCATTGCTCAAAAGAAGCAAAGTTGAATTCAATCAACTTTGCAGCATTTCGACAAGTTCTGTGGGGGTAACCAACTGCTGTTCTCCAGTTGTCATGTTCTTCACATTCACCTTTTGTTCGGCAAGTTCACTTTCGCCAACGATGGCCACAAAAGGAATGCCCTTCGCATTGGCATACGTCATCTGCTTTTTCATCTTCACATTGTCAGGGTAGATTTCCACGCTTGTGCCAGCAGCCCTCAATTGTGCTGCCACATTCATGCAGAATCGCATCTCAGCTGCGCCAAAGTTAACAAACAGTACCTTTGTGGTTTCTACAGCCTCCTTAGGGTATAAATCCAGTTGGTTGAGCACATCGAAGATTCTGTCTGCACCAAATGAAAAGCCCACACCGCTCAAGCCTGGCATGCCAAAGATGCCTGTCAAGTTGTCGTAGCGTCCACCACCTGTGATGGAGCCAATCTCCACATCAAGTGCTTTCACCTCGAAGATGGCTCCTGTGTAGTAGTTCAAACCACGCGCCAAAGTTAGGTCGAGTTCCACCTCATTTTTCAACGAAGACGTCTCTGAAAGGGTCTTCAGAATCCATTCCACTTCTTCCACACCTTTCAGGCCTGTTTCCGAATCCTTGAGCACCTCCTTCATCGTCACCAATTTCTCCTCGTTCGTGCCTTTCAACTGAATAATAGGCTGCAAACGGGCAATGGCCTCAGCAGGGATGCCAGCCGTTGCCAATTCAGCGTTCACGCCTTCCAAGCCAATTTTGTCGAGTTTGTCTATGGCCACGGTGATGTCCACAATCTTCTCTGCTTGACCAATCAACTCTGCAATGCCAGTCAGCATCTTGCGGTTGTTGATTTTGATGCACACACGCACACCAAACTTGGAGAACACCGCATCAATCATTTGCACAATCTCCACCTCATACAGCAGCGAGTCAGAGCCTACCACATCCGCATCGCACTGGTAGAACTCTCTGTAACGCCCCTTCTGAGGACGGTCAGCGCGCCATACAGGCTGAATCTGATAGCGTTTGAAGGGTAAAGCCAACTCCTCCCGATGCTGCACCACATAGCGTGCAAATGGCACCGTCAGATCATAGCGCAATCCCTTTTCGCAGAACTTTGCCGCCAATTTCAATGTGCTTGTTGTAGCCACTTCCTCAGCAGTTATGCCATGCAGAAAATCGCCAGAGTTGAGAATCTTGAAGAGCAGTTTGTCGCCCTCCTCACCATATTTGCCCATCAATGTGGAGAGATTCTCCATCGCTGGTGTCTCAATCTGCTGGAAACCATACAAGGCAAACACTTCCTTGATGGTGTTGAAAATATAATTGCGCTTCGCCATCTCCACAGGCGAGAAGTCGCGTGTACCCTTCGGTATGCTCGTTTTTTGTGCCATAAATTCTTCTTATAGTTCAATTTGAGTGCAAAGGTACGGATAAGTGCGTGAAAAATCAAATGAATTGGAATTTTTCACGCACTTATCCGTACTTTGACTACGTCGAACGTGGGCAGCACCTCGGAAACACAAAGAAAAACGAGTTTTCGTTTGGTGCTTCGCTCGGTTTGCACTACCTTTGCATTCCAAAAGAAAAGTTATATGTACGACGTGATGAAAGTGCGTGAGGATTTTCCGATTCTGGCGCGTGAGATATATGGACGTCCATTGGTCTATCTGGACAATGGGGCGACGACGCAGAAACCTCGACAGGTGGTGGAGGCGATAGTGGACGAGTATTACAATGTGAATGCGAACGTACACCGTGGGGTGCATTTCCTTTCCCAACAGGCGACGGACTTGCACGAGATGAGCCGTGAGACTGTGAGAAAGTTTATCAACGCTCGTAGCACCAGCGAGATTGTGTTCACGAGGGGAACGACGGAGAGCATCAACCTCTTGGCGTTCTCGTTCGGTGAGGCGATGGTGAAAGAGGGAGATGAAGTGGTGGTGAGCACGATGGAGCACCATTCAAATATTGTTCCTTGGCAGATGATGTGTGGACGGAAGAGGGCGAAATTGCGTGTGATTCCGATGACGGATGAGGGGGAACTGAGCATGGATGCCTTGAAGGAACTGTTGACTGAACGGACACGCATCGTGTGTGTGACGCAGATGAGTAATGTGTTGGGCACAGTGAATCCAGTGAAGGACGTGGTGAGGATGGCGCATGAAAGGGGCATCCCTGTATTGGTGGATGGTGCCCAGTCGGTGCCTCACCAACCAGTTAATGTGCAGGAAATGGATTGCGATTTCTTTGCCTTCTCAGGGCATAAGGTCTATGGCCCCACGGGTGTGGGTGTGCTGTATGGGAAGGAAGAGTGGCTTGAAAAGCTGCCACCTTATCAGGGTGGAGGAGAGATGATTCAGAATGTGACTTTTGAAAAGACGACATATAATGGCTTGCCCTATAAGTTTGAGGCAGGTACGCCAGACTATGTGGCGACGCATGGATTGGCCAAAGCGCTGGAGTATGTGAACGGCTTGGGCATGGATCATATCGTTGCGTATGAGCAGGAACTGATGCATTATGCTTTAGGGCGATTGAAAGAGATTGAGGGGATGCGGATCTTTGGGGAGGCCAAGGATCGTGGCGCTGTCATCAGTTTCTTGGTGGGCAACATCCACCATTTGGACATGGGTACTTTGCTCGACCGTTTGGGCATCGCTGTACGCACAGGACACCATTGTGCTGAACCCCTGATGAGGCGGTTAGGCATCGAAGGGACAGTGAGAGCTTCCTTTGCGCTCTATAACACGAAGGAGGAGGTTGATGTGCTGGTTGAGGGTATCGAAAGAGTGAGGAAGATGTTCTAACTTTTCACTTACAGAGCCTGCATTCATCGCATTTGTCGAGTTCGCCTCTGAATCTTTTTTCCACTTTCACGTAGAGTTTCTGACGGAGCGGCTCGTATTTGATTTGGTCGATGACCTGACCCATGAAGGCGTTCTTGAGCAGAGAACGGGCTTCAGCCTCTGGGATACCACGCTGACGCATATAGAAAAGGGCGGTCTCGTCCATCACACCTACCGTGGATCCATGCGCACACTTCACGTCATCGGCATAGATCTCGAGCATGGGCTGGGTGTACATCCTTGCCTCGGAAGAGGCGCAGAGATTGGCGTTGGTCTCTTGCGAGGTGGTCTTCTGAGCATCTTTCTCCACCAGAATCTTACCAGCAAAGGCACCAACGGACTTATCGTCCATCACATATTTGTAGAGTTCGTTGGAGGTGCAGTTGGGCACTTCGTGACGGATGAGGGTGTTGTTGTCGATACGCTGAGAACCACTGCCGATGGCACAACCGTTGAGGGTCACTTCGGAGTGCTCACCTCGCAAATAAACATCGCAGAGATTACGGGTCTGACCATTGAAGAGGGTGATGCTGTTGTGCTTGACCGAGCAATCACGTCCTTCGTGGATATAGACATTGCAGAAGCGGGAGCAGAGTGGGGTCGTCTCTTCGATTTCGTAGAGGTCGAGACGAGCATTATCATGACAAAAGACTTCGATGACCTGAGTGGTCAAGAAGCGTTGCTTGTCGGCAGCATGGTCATTGATAATGATGGTGGCGTCGGTTCCCTGTTCCATCACGATGAGGATGCGTTGGTTCATCATGGTGGCAGCCTTGCCTCGAAGCCAGTTATCAACCACGATGGGGTCTTCCACCCGTTGATTTCTGGGTACATAGATCAGCAGGGCATCGTGCACCAAAGCGGTGTTGAGCGCTGTGATGGCATCTTGGGCATCAGCTATCTTGTGATAGTAGGGAGCCACGTTGATGGGCGCATCCTTTATATTATATATATATGTGGAAGGCTTGACCGTGAGCGGCGAGAGGGAGATGCCGTAGTTGGGGGCAAAGGCGGCATCGACGTCAGTGTATTTGTAACGTTCGATTTTGCGAGTGGGGAAGCCTTTCGCCACGAACTGTTCGAAAGCCTCGTCGCGCACGGCATTCATCACGTCGCAGCTCTTGTCCTTGATGAGGCCGGAAGCCTCGCGATATAGTTCTATGTACTGTTGCTCACTCGTCATACCAGTTCTTCTTTAATCCAGTCAAAGCCCTGTTCCTCAATCTGCAGAGCGAGTTCAGCCGTGCCCGTCTTGACAATCTTTCCGCCGATGAGTACATGGACGAAATCGGGACGAATGTAGTCGAGCAGACGCTGGTAGTGCGTGATGACGATGGCTGAGGTCTCTGGTGTGCGGAGCTTGTTGAAACCTTCTGCCACAATGCGCAGAGCATCGACATCAAGGCCTGAGTCCGTCTCGTCAAGGATGCAGAACGTCGGCTCCAGCATCGCCATTTGGAAAATCTCGTTGCGCTTACGTTCACCTCCTGAGAAGCCCTCGTTCACCGAGCGGTTCATCAGCTTCTGGTCAATCTCCACCAGTTTGCGTTTCTCACGCATCACCTTCAGGAATTCGGTTGATTTGAGCGGCTCCTTGCCCAATGCTTCACGTCTTGCGTTGACTGCGGCACGCATGAAGTTGGTCATCGACACCCCAGGAATCTCGATTGGCGCTTGGAACGACATGAAGATGCCTGCATGAGCACGTTCCTCGGGACTCATCGTAAGGAGATCCTGTCCGTTGAACGTGATGCTGCCTTCCGTCACCTCATAGTTCGGATTGCCCACAATCACATTGCTCAGCGTCGATTTGCCCGCACCGTTCGTGCCCATCAGCGCATGAATCTCACCGTCGCGAATCGTCAGGTCGATTCC
>JBGUMY010000088.1:0-10044 GCA_045117095.1 Bacteroidaceae bacterium
GTTCCATCTTCCACCACCACACGGTTGCGGTAGATTTCGAAGTCGCCCTTGTCGGGGTTCACAATCACATCAAAATTCTCGTCTGAACCATACGTTTTCTGCAATACGCTGCGGAAACTGTCCTCAATGACACTGACCAGTGTCGTTCTGTCAATGTTTTTTGTCTCCTTGAAGTCCTTAAAGGTATCAATCAAGTTGACACGTTCTGTCATTTTCTTTGCCATATTATATTTTTTTATTTGAAATCAATAATGCTCTTCACCCACTTCACATCCTGATAGCCGAAAGTCTTATCGACCTCCACCATCTGCGGACGCTTCTTTCCCTCTATCTTTTGCTTCTCCGTCACAGTCACCACAAAGCCCTGTTCGTCAGCCGACTTCATGCAACCTTCCATCTTCTTGCCATCTGCTGTCAGCAACTCCACGTCATAGCCGATGGCGTTCACATATTGCTGCAACACTTTGAAAGGTTGGCCTATACCAGCAGAACCTACTTCCAGTTCGAAGTCCTCCACGTCACGGTCGAAGTGCTCCTCGATGAACCTGCTCAGTTCGCAGCAGTCCTCAATCCATACGCCATCCTTGTGGTCAATCTCCACGGTGATCTTGTTTTGTTCGTCCACCGTAGCGTCCACCAGAAAATACTCCTTACCTTCCAGCCACTCAAGAGCCAAGTCCTTCACTTTTTGTTTGTCAATCATACATTATTTTATTTGTTAAATGTTCTTGGGAGCGTTGCCCCCAAAATCATTACAGATTTGCCACGAGTCATCGGGCATTAAAAAGAGGGAACTCTTCAGTCCCCTCATTCAATTCGACTGCAAAGATACGGCCTTTTCTTCACACCACCAAATTTCTCGTTATATATTTTGTGTAATGGGCTATTTTTTCTCCATTTACACCTTGTTTGTCTCTCGAAACTCGGGTATTTGAATGTTAGAAAACGTGAAAAAGTGACAAGGACTCCAACATTTAAGCAAAATTATTTGGGTGGGTAGAAAAGAGTTCGTAACTTTGCCACGATTTTTATGTCATTCTTTTTTATTTAAACAAACACTTCTACCAAAACTGAGATTTATGGGCAAAGCAGACAGTGACATCAAGGAACTGCTGAATGCGATGGCTCCCATCACGCTCGAGGAGATGACAGGCATCAAATTGATGAACAGGCTCGACACAAAATATGTGGCGAGCAAGGCTCAGTTAGTGCAGCTGCTCCAGTTGGTACAGGATAAGTACTACGTGCAGGAGACCTTAGAACGCCGCATTATTCCGTATCTGACTACATATTATGATACGGATGATTACTTGATGTACATGATGCATCACAACAAGCGTGCTCGCAGAATGAAAGTGAGGGTAAGGACATATGTGGCGAGTCAGTTGACGTTCTTGGAGGTGAAGAACAAGAACAACCATGCCCGCACGAAAAAGAAGCGGATTGAGGTGCCGAGTCAAGATAACTTCAGAACGACAGAGGGAGCGCATGAGTTGGTGCAACGGAAGACGGGGTTGGACTTGGACAAGTTGAATGCGGTAGTGAGAAATCAGTTTGACCGTGTGACGCTGGTGAACAAAGGGAAGACGGAACGGTTGACCATAGACTTCAACATCGGCTTCCACAACTTTGAGACAAACCATGATCATGGCACAGATGAACTGGTCATCATCGAACTGAAACGCGATGGAAACGTGTTCTCGCCTGTGTGCAATCTGTTGAGAGACATCCACGTGCATCCTACAGGCTTCTCGAAGTGCTGCATTGGCATGGCGTTGACGGATCCAGGACTCAAACAGAACAATTTCAAGCCCAAACTGAGGAATCTGGAGAAAATCAATGGACGGAAATTTATTGATCACGAACTTTAAAAAATAGTAAATCGTCAAATAGTAAATAACCAATATGGATGCAATTAACGACTTTTTAGCAGTGCTGTCGAGCGACACCTGTCGAATTCTCGACCTTTTCCTGCGACTCATCATCAACACGGTATTCACCATCCTCATTGCGAGGGCTTTCTACTTTCCTAAAGCACGCCGTCGTGACTTCTTTTTTACCTACATTTTGGTGGGCTTCTGCATCTTCATGCTGATTCACCTGATGGGTGATGCCAAGATCAAGACGGGTATTGCGATGGGACTTTTCGCCATCTTCTGTATCATGCGCTACAGAACGGAATCTGTGCCTATCCGCGAGATGACCTATTTGTTCCTCATCATTTCTTTGGCTGCCATCAACGGTTTGGCTTGGGCAGCTGACATCAGTCCTAAGCACCCCGAGTTTGCTGGCCCGCTGATGACGAGTATGGGTGAGTTGATTCTGACCGACTGTGTGTTTGTGTTGGGCGTATGGATTGCTGAGGCGAACAAGTTGGTGAAGAGCCTCTCGTCAAAGTATATCAAGTATGACAAAATTGATCTCATCAAGCCCAGTTGCCGGAAGGAACTTATTGAGGACTTGAAGGCACGTACAGGTTTGGACATCACTAGTGTGTCAATTGGTTCCATCGATTTCTTGAAAGATATGGCTCTCATCAAAATCTATTACAACACAGACGAGGAAGATGAGTCGGCACAGAAAATGCCTAAGGAATATGCCTAATCAGCCCATGTGCTGGGCGATTTTCACCCCTAACAGAATACTTATGAAACTTAGATTTTTCACTTTTATCTTTTCACTTTTCACTTTCTTGGCGATTTCTGCCCAAGACAATGATTTCGGCATGGATTTCAACTTGGGTGTTGAGAAGAAGATTCGGCCGGGCATGAGTTTCGGCCTCGAAAGTGAGGCTCGTACCCAGGACAACACTCGTAAGATGGAGCGTTGGACATTGGGAGGTGTATTTGACATGCGCCTTTGGCAGAACGCAAAGAAGACCTTTAGTGTGAAGGCTTCGGCTGGCTGGAAATATATGTGGCGTTACAACTTGAAGGAAGTGGAGTGCAAGTATGGCACCATGTTGGATGGCGACGGCAAAGAAGTGGAATACTACAAGGGCTATAATGAGAAGAAGGGGTATTGGCGCAATCGTCATCGTACTAGTCTTAGCCTGAGTGCGTCCTACAAACCTAATAAGCGTTGGAGTTATTCGTTGAGGGAGACCTTCCAGTACACTCATTTCTGTGAAGCTGAAACGACTGTGGACAAGTACCGTCTGGACGATGATGACGATTGGACAACGACCACAGAGGAGAAATCGTATGAGCCAACCGACCGTTCCGTCCTGCGTTCGAAATTGAGTGTTCAATACAATATTCGTCATTGTCCTGTCAACCCATACGCTTCAGTGGATTATGGTTGTGGCTTGAACTACTCAACCAGCAAGTGGAAGTTCACGGCAGGCACAGATATCAACATCACCAAGCAGCACCAACTGGATATCTTCTATCGCTACATCACAGAACGGGATAGCGAAGACCCCAACGGACATTTGTTAGGAATAGGGTATAATTTCAAATTTTAGCTATATATGAAAAAGGTACTTTTATTTTTATTATTTAGTGTATCGGTGTTGACGTCCTTCGCCGACGATTTCAACCTCTATTATGACACGACAGCAGGGGAGACTGACAAGAAAATTGAGTCGGTGGCCAACCTGCAGAAACTGACGTTCAAAGATGGACAGATGACGGTGGTCCGTACAGATGGCACGACCAGCATACTCACCATCTCTACCATCAAACGTCTTTTCTTCTCTACTACCGAGGGATTGACACCCATCGAAGATGTGAAAGCCGAAGACATCATTGATGTTAAGAAAGGGGAAGTCTATGATTTGATGGGGCGTAAACTCAATATCGACCTCAACAAGGGGAAGTTGCCTAAGGGCATTTATATTGTGAGCGGAAAGAAAGTGTTCGTGAAATAACCCTTCATGAAGTCGTAACGATAACTTATCATCATTATGAAAAGATTTTTGACAGTCATATTGACAACGATAATTCTTCAATTATTCAGTCCTTCCATTCTTTATGCCCAGAAGAAGGCATATCTCTGTAAGAATGGTAGTTACACGACCGTGGACATCCAAAACGGGTTGGACATTGACCTCACCGCAGGACTGGATTCCGTCACTTTCTCCAAGCCTCAGATGGGCAACGATGTGATGATTGTGTATAATGGCACGACAGCCACTGTGACCATCCCGCAGCAGTTGGCAGAGGCTGTGACTTGCTCCAGCGGCACCAGTTCTGATGTGGTGCTGACCAACATCAACACTACCGATGAGGTGTTCTATCATGTGAGTGGTAGCAGTTCGGCCGGTTCGCTCACCATCAATGCTGACTATAAGATGACTGTCAAACTGAACGGTGTGTCGCTTACGTCCACCAAGGGTGCAGCTATCGACCTTGCTTGTGGTAAGCGTATCGACGTGATTCTGGGTGATGGCACCACCAACTCTTTGACAGATTTTGCTGGGGGTACTCAGAAGGCATGCCTTAACACCAAGGGACACGTGGAATTGTCAGGTGCAGGCACACTGAATGTGACAGGCAATTGCAACCATGCCATTCGTTCCAAGGAATATTTCGACGTGAAGAAGACGGTGAAGGCCATCAATATTCTGAAGGCTGCTAACGACGCCATCCATGTGGGACAATATTTTCAGATGGCAGGTGGTGTGCTGACGATTGACAAGAACACCATGAACGATGGCATTCAGGTGGAATATGAGACTGATGACAATGATAAAATCATCGCCGATGAGGAGAACACAGGTCGTGCTATCATCTCAGGCGGCACCTTCAACATCACATTGGCCAATGCTGAAGATGCGAAAGGCATCAAGGCCGATGGTGACATCCTCATCAGTGGTGGTACCTTCACCATCGATGCGACCAGCAACGGTTCTCGTGGCATCCAGACTGATGGCAACATCACCATTGGCGAAGAGGATAACACCACGGTCATGACCATTGCCGCTAAAGGTGGAAAATGTACAGTGGCAGCTGATAAGGATGACCCTCACAAGTGTTGGGGCATGAAAATTGACGGTGACATGACCGTCAATGCAGGTACTATCACCGTCACAAAAAATGGTTCCACTACCAAGAAGGGCATTAAGATTAAGGCGGGAAGTACTTATAAAAAAAATGGTGGCACTGTCAATGCCGCCATTGATAACGAATAAGGTTTAGAGTTTTCCACGCATCCCGCATGGTTACTCTAAACCCTAAACTCTAAACTATTATTTCACACTAACCGCTTTTCCTGTATAGGTGACGCTCTTTTGGGTGCCACCTATAATTTTTACGTTAAAGGTGCGGGTGGTCTTCATGCCAGGGAATGAGCCTGTGCGCTGACCGATGGTGAGCGTCTTGCTGCGGTCATTCCAAGTGAGGGGGATGGTTGAGTACTGTCCCTTTTCGTAATTGTAGTTGTCACCCTCGTCCTCGTAAAGTGTGAAGGAGGCGTTGGCACCTGGATATACCACGATGTCGATGTTGTCAAACTGATTCTCGTTGGCAAACTGCACATCAGGTCCCAGAGGAAGAATAGAACCAGCCTTGATGTAGAGAGGTGAGTGAGCCAAAGGTGCGGATGCTGAGAGGGTCTGACCGCCATCAAGACGAGTGTTCGTCCAGTAGTCATACCACTGTGTTCCTGCAGGCAGATAGACGCTGAAGGTCTTCTGAGCATTCCAATCCACGTGGGCGTAGGTCTCACGCTTCATTTCTTGCTTGTCCCAGCCCGACATGGGGTCTGTGCGCACAATCTTCTCCTGCGTGTAGAGTGGGTCAACCACAGGACATACGAGCACGTTGTGTCCGAACATATACTCACGGTTGTTGTTCCAGGTCTGCTTATCCTCCTTGAAGTCCATGAAGAGAGCACGCATGAAGGAATCGTTGTTCTTCGTCACCTGCCAAGACTGGCTGTAGATGTAAGGAAGGAAACGGTAACGCAATTTCACAGCATCCACCAGCGCATCATAGACAGGTTCGCCCTGCTGACCGAAGTAGTAAATCTCACGATAGATGTCAGCACCATGACTGCGCATCATAGGTGTGAAGGCACCAAACTGCATCCAGCGCACGAAGAGTTCCTGGAACTGTGGATTGCGGGTGGCAGAGTTGTGTCCCTGCGTGCTGTAGGAGCCTGCGAAGAAACCACCCAGGTCGGTGTTGACGTTGGGGTTGGCTGTCAGTGTGTAGTTGAGGCAGATAGGAACCTGCTTGCGTAGCGTCTCCCACGAAGAGCCCGTGTCACCACTCCAGGTGTTGGCACCATAACGTTGCTGACCAGCAAAATAGCTGCGGGTGAGGATGAAGACACGCTTGCTGTCATCGACGGCACGCTGACTGTCATACACGCCACCCACCGTCATCAGCGGGAAGGCATTTCTCACACTGCGATAAGAACCCAACGCTGTGGGTTGGTCACGCTGTTCTTCTGTCAAATCCATCTGGTCGGGGTCAGTCGAATCCATCCACCACGCATCAATGCCCATCTTGTGCAGACGCGAGAGGTTCTTCCAGTAGATGTCGCGAGCCTCTTTGCTGTACACATCGTAGCAACGCACACCGCTGGGGTAGTCCTTGCGTGGTGGCCACTGAGGCAGACCACTCTGAGGCCAAGTGTCGAAATCGAGCATGAGCCCCTTGGACTTCATCTCCTTGAAAGCCTTTGTCTCAGGACCGAACGACGCCCAGATGCTGATGCTCATGTGCGCATTCTGTTTGTGTACCTCGTTAATCATGTCCTGTGCACGGTCGAAGTCTGGATTCAGGAACTCCATTGCGTTCCAGTTGTAGTTGCTTCCCCAGTACTGCCAGTCCTGAATGATGCCATCGAACGGCACTTTCAGGTCACGATACTTGTGTACCACCTCCAACAGTTCTGCCTGCGACTTATAGCGCTCGCGGCACTGGTGGAAACCATACGTCCAAAGCGGGAGCATGGGCACCTGGCCAGAGAGGTGGCGCATCTCGGCAATCACGCCATCTGCATTGCCGCCATACATGAAGTAGTAATCCACCAACTTGCCCACTTCCGATTCCAGCTCGATATTGCCAGCTTGTCCTTCTGCAGGTGTGACGAGGTGGGTCGGGGAGTAGTTGTCCCAATAGATGCCGTAGCCCTTGATGGTCTGATAGAAATGTGCAAAATCCTCCAGATTGCTTTGTTCCATCCGACGATTCTCCCCTCGCTGGCTCATCTTGCCATTCTGCAAGAGCCCCACGCCATAGATGCCCTCGTCAGCCTCCACAGAGAAAGTCTGCTTCACTTTCCATGCGTCGGTGTCTGGACCCTTCGTGATGGGCGTGAACGTACTCTCACCTTCAGCGGTGAGGAGATTACCCTTGTTGTCAGCAAACGACACCTTGCCACCCTTCACGGTGACGGTCAGTTCCGACGATTTGTAGATAGTGGCATCACCCTGTTGCGTCTTGCTCACTTTCACCTTTTCAGGTTGGGCAATGACCACGAGGGATTTCTTCTCCACCGTCTGTCCGTTCTCTTTCACGATGCGGACGGTGCGTGGAGTGAAAAACTCCACCTTTTGTGCTTTCGCTGCACTCATACTCACGAAAGCCCACATAATCCATAATGCTCTTTTCATATTATTCAGGTTTTTGATAAAAGTGAATGTACCTTTTAGTGACATTAGTCAATTTGGGTGCAAAGTTAGCATTTTTTCGCAAATATTCTACAATAAAATCGTTGAATCAACACAATAACATCGTTGATTTCATCATTTTTAGTGCTTGACGAAAAGAAAATACCGAGTGTTGTGTATTTGTTACAAGTAGAGGTCGTTTTTGAGGGGCTGAAAGGTTAATTCGTAGTGTTCGGTCGATTTCATGGGGTGAAAGGTTGTATGTTGTGAATTTAATGCCTACCTTTGCAGCAGATTTTATAACAAGGATTTATTTATGGGAGGTTTTTTTGGAACCGTATCGGTGGAAAAGTGCGCGGCTGATCTTTTCTACGGCACTGATTATCAGTCGCACCTCGGAACTCGGCGTGGAGGTATGGCTTCGTATAGCAAGGAGAAGGGGTTCTACCGCGCCATCCACAATCTGGAGAGTACTTATTTTCGTACACGTTTTGAACCTGAGCTGCCCAAGTTTAATGGTGAAGCTGGTATTGGCATCATCAGCGACACGGATGCGCAGCCGATGTTGTTCAATAGTCACTTGGGGCGTTTTGCCATTGTGACGGTAGCGAAAATCAACAATATGGAAGAAATTGCTGACAAGCTGCTGGAGGAGAACATGTATCTGTCGGAGTTTTCGTCAGGCAAGATCAATCCGACGGAGCTGATAGGTGTGCTGATTGTGCAAGGCAAAAGCTTTGTCGATGGCATCGAGAATGTGTTCAGGGCCGTGAAGGGCTCTTGCTCCATGTTGTTGCTGACGGAAGATGGCATCATCGCGGCTCGTGACGCTTGGGGGCGCACGCCGATTGTCATCGGCAAAAAGGAAGGGGCTATGGCTGCCACGAGCGAGAACACGGCATTTGCCAACTTGGGCTATGAGACGAGTTACTTCGTGGGACCAGGTGAAATTGTGCGTCTGCGTGCTGATGGTATGGAACAGCTCAGAAAACCGAACAAGAAGATGCAGATTTGCTCGTTCCTGTGGATTTACTATGGATTCCCCACTTCATCGTATGAAGGTAAGAATGTGGAAGACGTGCGTTTTGAGACTGGTCGTGTGATGGGTGAACAAGATGACATCGACATTGACTGTGTAGGTGGTATTCCAGACTCCGGCATCGGTATGGCGGTGGGTTATAGTGCTGGCAGCAAGATTCCTTATCGTCGAGGCATCAGCAAATACACGCCGACCTGGCCACGTTCGTTTATGCCACCAAATCAGGAGGTGCGCAACCTTGTAGCAAAGATGAAACTCATCCCCAACAAGGAGATGTTGCGTGGCAAACGTTGTTTATTCTGCGATGACTCCATTGTGCGTGGTACACAATTGAGAGAAAACACGAAGGTGCTGAAGGAATTGGGCGCAACAGAAGTACACATGCGTATTGCTTGTCCTCCGCTGATTTACGCTTGTCCATTCGTGAACTTCTCTGCCAGCAAGTCTGAACTGGAACTGGTGACCCGTCGTATCATCAAAGATTTGGAGACGCACTCTCGCACAGCCACTATGTTGGCCGATGCACAGACGGCTCAGAATGTGGAGGTGCCTGCTGAACGTCTCAAGGCTTATTCCACAACTGACTCACCTGAATACAAGGCGATGGTGGAAGAGATTGCTCGCCGTCTGAACCTTGACAGCCTCAAGTTCTCTTCTATTGAGACCATCGTGAAGGCCATCGGACTGGATAAATGCCAGATCTGTACCCATTGCTTCGACGGATCCTCGTTCCATTCGTTAGAGGAAGAGAACACAATCGAAGAATAGTTAAGAGTTAAATTGTTGTCCGCTAAACACTATAATCCTATCTGAACTCACTATTTCTCCGTGAATTCAGTCAGAGCAATCCTTTTCAAGCCCTCACGCGTGTATGCATGAGGGCTATTTTTCGGCATCACTCCAATAATGAACCCTTCTTGCCAAATAACCCGCTTCTTGATGGAAGGCGACCTGCTTCTTGATGGAAGGCGACCTGCTTCTTGATGGAAGGCGACCTGCTTCTTGACGATGGCCTTCCTGCTTCTTGACGATCGGCAACAAACCACTAATGCAGCCTTCTTGCCAAATAACCCGCCTCTGCCATGAAATAATCGAGCCTTGTTGAAAATAACCTAACAACCTAACGTTGTACCACTAAATTATTTGTATATCAAACAATTATGTGTGTTAGGTCATATTCAAAGACCTAACACACACCTAACATTCAACGGTAAGCGTATCCGCTATGACGCCTTGCGGGCTATAGCGCCTTCCACATGTCAGGCAATGTTAGGTCAATGTTAGGTCTTTGAATATGACCTAACGTGTATAAGTTGTTGATAATTAACGGATTCCAATATAAATGTTAGGTTGTTAGGTCTTTTTGCGAAAAAACTATTTTCATAGATTTCAGACCTCTTTGATGCTTTGCCGCCGCCTCTTTGTCCTCGAAACGGCACCT
>JBGUMY010000089.1:0-2192 GCA_045117095.1 Bacteroidaceae bacterium
TATGCAGGAGATAGGCTTTAAGGGCGAACTCCGTTGGGATGCGACCAAGCCTGACGGCACCATGAAGAAACTTACCGACGTGACAAAATTGCATCGCCTTGGCTGGCATCACACCATCGATATAGACGAGGGGATCCATCGCCTCTATGAGTGGTATTTGCAAGGTATCTGCATCAACCATCAGCAAGGATGATTTTGAGAGGAAATAGGATTTGTGAAAGAAATATTTTCTTTTTATGAAGAGAGTGTTTGACTATTGGAGAAAAGTGGTGTAACTTTGCGGGACATTAGAGGTAAGAAAACTAAAATACGAATTTCGCATGATAAAATTGGACAAGCAACAGGCTCTGGAAAAGTATGAGGCATTGGATAGTATCGGCTTTATTCAATGGGTGACAGATGGCTATCTTGCGGCTGTGGGTGGCTCATTGACGGCTAAGAACATGGAGATGCTGAGTGCAGAACAACATGCCGTGCTGTGCTATCGATATGTGTTGGACGAGGTGATGGAAGGTGGCTTCATTCAGTTGATTTTAAATGGATATGCACCGTATGTGTTGGAAGGCCCCTTCTCGATGGTAGTGAAGAAAGAATGGGGCAGTGTGGAAGGCCAAGAGAAGGTGATGAAAGACTTTTCCAAGTTGCTGTATGAGGTGAAGAAGGAATACCACCAACATCAGGAGGAATTGTCGCGGGATATGAGTGATGAGGAGTTTATGGCACTATATGTGCAATTGGAAGACCTGAACGAGATGGGTGATGATTTCTTGGATGAGCATCAAGAGGTGGTAACACCGCTCGTGGCAAAGATGATGATTGAAAACGAAGAAAAATATTTTTAATGAATTAAGAATTTAGATTGACGAGTTGAGGATCTTTGGCTCAAGGAAGTTAATTGAGACTGAGGATAGATTTAGAGAGTTATTCTATGGCAAAGAAAGTGACGAAGAATCAGCAAGTGGTTATCAAGAACAAGAGGGCGTCGTTTGACTATGAGTTTATCGACATCTTCACGGCTGGCATTGTCCTGACAGGCACGGAAATCAAGAGCATCCGTGCAGGCAAGGCAAGTCTGGTGGACACGTACTGTTATTTTATCAACAATGAGTTGTGGGTGAAGAATATGTATGTGGCACCGTATATGGCAGGCTCGTACAATAACCATTTGGAACGACGCGAACGCAAATTGCTCTTGAACAAGAAAGAGCTCCGCAATCTTCAGAACGATACAAAAGCACCAGGCTTTACCATTGTACCTGTCCAACTCTATATCAATGAGAATGGATTGGCGAAGCTGGACATTGCTTTGGCACGAGGCAAGAAGGAGTATGACAAGCGTCAGACCTTGAAGGAGAAGGAGGACAGGCGGGAGATTGATAAAGCAAAGAAGAATCATTTAAGTTAATGACAGACATCATCAAAGAACGTATATTGGTGCTGGATGGTGCAATGGGCACGATGATTCAGCAGTACGGCTTGAAGGAAGAGGACTTCAGGGGTGAAAGGTTTGCGGAGGTGTCAGGACAAATGAAGGGAAACAACGATATCCTTTGCCTGACACGTCCTGATGTGATTGCCGACATCCACAGAAAGTATCTTGAGGCTGGAGCCGATCTTATCACCACCTGCACATTCTCGTCTCAGAGGGTGTCGATGGCAGATTATCAAGTAGCGGAATATTGCCGTGAAATAAATTTGGCAGCAGCGAAGATTGCACGGACTTTGGCAGATGAATACACGGCAAAAACACCTATGAGGCCGCGTTTTGTATTGGGCGATGTGGGTCCCACGAACAAAGCGCTGAGCATTTCGCCTGATGTGAATAATCCTGCTTTGCGAAGCCTCACTTATGATGAATTGGTCAGTGCCTATGTAGAACAAATGGAAGCGCTCATTGAGGGTGGGGTAGACGCCTTGCTTATCGAGACCATCTTCGACTCGCTCAATGCCAAAGCAGCCATCTATGCTTCGGAAATTGCGATGGAAAGAACGGGGCAGAAAGTGCCGCTGATGCTCTCCATCACCGTGAGCGATACGGCTGGACGCACTTTGTCTGGTCAGACTTTGGAGGCGTTCTTGGCAAGTGTGCAGCATGCCGACATCTTTTCCATTGGATTAAACTGTTCGTTTGGTGCGCGTCAACTGAAGCCATTCTTGAAAAATTTGGCAGAGAAAGCACCTTATTATATCTC
>JBGUMY010000090.1:0-6966 GCA_045117095.1 Bacteroidaceae bacterium
TGAAGCAGATGCGTGAGGTGGAACGAAATACAAAAGGTATGTATTCGTGGATTGGGTTTCGGAAGAAGGGAATCGTATATCAGCAGAAGGAGCGTCAGGCGGGTGTGTCGAAATGGAGTTACAAAGCATTGCTGAATTTGGCGTTGAACGGCATCATGTCTTACACGACGGCCCCTTTGAGGATGGCGAGTGTCTTGGGATTGGTGGTGTCGCTGTGTGCGTTCCTTTATCTCATATATATTATTATTGTGACGAATTTGTATGGCGACCCTGTGGCTGGCTACCCGACCATCATGGTAACGATGCTGTTCTTGGGCGGTGCGCAATTGATTTGCATTGGTGTTATTGGGGAGTATCTGGCGAGGGTGTTCAATGAGTCGAAGCGTCGTCCAGGCTATTTTGTGAGCAGTTATAATGGAGAAAGAGGGGAGATAGTTGAACGTTGAGCATTTATGGTTTAGAGTTAAGAGTTAAGCGTTTTGTGATAATGAAAAGTAAGATTGAGCAGTTTTTTAAGCAGCCTTGGCTGAGCGATTATCGCACTTTGGCTGTGCTATGGGGATTAGTGACGCTGTTTTGTATTTACAAGATTGTGCATAGTGGTCATCCTGACTATGATTATTTGATATTTACCCATTCATTCGACCATGCGTGGGCGAATATGCCGCTTTACCCCTTGTATGAGGAAGATACGAATTATTTTCTGTATGGTCCTACGTTCGCCTCGTTGATTGCGCCCTTCTCACTGATGAACGATTGGCTGGGGCAGGTAATTTGGGAAATTTTCATCACATTTTTCATGTTCTTCACCCTTCGTATTTCGTGGCTCACAAAATATCAACAGGTCTTTATCATGTGGTTTTGTGTGCAGGAAATCTTGAACTGTGTGCTGGATGCGGAACTGAACACGTTGGTGGTATCGGGTATCATGCTTACGTTCTTGTTGGTGGAGAAGGAACAAGACCATTGGGCGACCTTCTTTATCGCAATGGGAACGATGACCAAACTCTTCGGCATTGTCGGTTTGCTGTTTGTGTTCTTTTCGAAACACAAGTGGCGTTTCGTCTGGACTTGGGTGGCGTGGATGCTCTTCTTTGCGGTGCTTCCTATGCTGATGTTTGGATTTGATTACACCTGTAACGAGTATGTGGAGTGGATGAAGGCGTTGGCGGTCAAGAATGACCATAACCTACTGTTTGAGACTAAACAGAACATCTCTCTCTTGGGACTGGTTCGTAATTTCAGTGGCTGCACCACTTATTCGGACTTATGGGTGTTTGTGCCTTGTGCTTTGTTCTTTTTCACCCCACTGTTCAGGAGAAATCAGTACCAGCATATCGCCTTCCGTGAAACCATATTGTCTTCGGGTCTCATCTGTATTTGTATTTTGAGTACTAGCACAGAGGCATACGGCTACATCATTGCGATGGTGGGTGTTGTGATTTGGTACACTGCCGCTCCTTGGAAACGAGGCAAGTGGGAGATTGCGTTGATGGTGTTTGCCTTTGTGCTGACCAGTCTCAGTTCCACCGATTTGTTCCCTCGACATTTTCGGCAGGTCACGATGGTGCGCTATGCGTTGAAGGCATTGCCCGTCACAATCATTTGGTTTGTGGAGATGTGGGAACTGTTGACCCATGATTATAAGAGAACGGCTCCATCATGCTGAAGCCTGACTGACAGGTCGGATGTCTAACCGACTTTGCGAAAAGGTGTTTTTGAGTACGTTTTTTCATTATTTTTTGTGTGTCTTGGTTTTTTCCGCATTTTGTTTTTGTGTGTCATGGGAAAGTCGTACCTTTGTATGCTTTTTGAGGTATTGCCCATGACATGCCTTTTTTGACGAAAAACTTTAATACTATTTTTATTCTATAAAATCAACTAAACTCATTATGAAGATTTCGAGAATTGACCACCTTGGTATAGGTGTGGAGAGCATCGACGCAGTGCTCCCTTATTTCGAGAACGTGCTTGGCCTCAAGTGCTATGCAATTGAAGAAGTGGCTGACCAGAAAGTGAAGACTGCCTTCCTGAAGGTTGGTGAAGTGAAACTGGAACTCTTGGAGCCAACATCTCCTGAGTCTGCTGTGGCAAAATGGCTTGAGAAGGGTGGCAAGGGTGTTCACCATGTAGCTTTTGCCGTTGAAGACGGTGTGGCTGAGGCTCTCGTTGAGGCTGAAGGCAAGGAAATTCGCCTGATTGACAAGCAGCCACGTCCAGGTGCAGAGCAGATGAACATCGCTTTCTTGCATCCAAAATCTACAGCTGGTGTTTTGACTGAACTTTGCGAACCACAAAACAAGTGAAATATGAGTAAGCAAACAGAAAGAATACAGGAGTTGATTGAACTCCGTCAGAAAGCGCGTCTGGGTGGTGGCGAGAAAGCCATCGACAAGCAGCACGCAAAGGGCAAGTTCACGGCTCGTGAACGTATCAGTATGCTCCTCGATGAGGGCAGTTTTGAGGAGTACGACATGTTCAAGCTCCACCGTTGCACCAACTTCGGCATGGAGAAGAAGCAGTATCTGGGCGATGGCGTGGTGACTGGTTCTGGTACCATCGGTGGACGTCTCGTGTTCATCTTCGCTCAGGACTTCACCGTGAACGCTGGTTCTCTCTCTGAGACGATGAGCCAGAAGATTTGCAAGATCATGGATATGGCCATGAAGGTGGGTGCTCCAGTGATTGGTCTGAACGACTCAGGTGGCGCACGCATTCAGGAGGGTATCAATGCCTTGGCTGGCTACGCTGAGATATTCCAGCGCAACATCATGGCTTCAGGTGTGATTCCTCAGATTTCAGGCATCTTTGGTCCTTGTGCTGGTGGTGCTGTGTATTCACCCGCATTGACCGACTTCACCCTCATGATGGAGAACACGTCGTTCATGTTCCTGACGGGTCCTGCTGTGGTGAAGACTGTGACAGGTGAGGATGTGGATCAGGAGAGTCTGGGTGGCGCATCCGTTCACTCTACCAAGTCTGGTGTGACGCACTTCACAGCGGCTACTGAGGAGGAGGCTATGGCGATGATTCAGCAACTTATCTCTTACATTCCTCAAAACAATCAGGAGGAGACTCCTCGTGTGGAATGCACTGACCCCATCGACCGTCTCGAGGATTCCCTTAATGAGATCATCCCTGACAATCCTAATCAGGCATATGATATGTATAAGGTCATTGCCGCTACTGTCGATAATGGCGAGTTCTTTGAGGTGCAGCCACGTTATGCTCAGAACATCATCGTTGGTTTCGCTCGTTTCAACGGACGCTCAGTCGGAATCGTTGCCAACCAGCCCAGCAAGTTCGCTGGTGTGCTCGACTGCAACGCTTCTCGCAAGGGTGCCCGTTTCGTTCGCTTCTGCGATGCCTTTAACATTCCAATCGTGAGTTTCGTTGATGTGCCAGGCTTCTTGCCAGGTACAGGTCAGGAGTACAACGCTGTCATCCTGCATGGCGCCAAGTTACTCTACGCTTACGGAGAGGCTACTGTGCCCAAGGTGACCGTGACACTCCGCAAGTCATACGGCGGTTCTCACATCGTGATGTCTTGTAAGCAGCTGCGTGGCGACATCAATTACGCATGGCCATCCGCCGAAATCGCTGTGATGGGTGCCAGTGGTGCTGCCGCAGTGCTCTATGCCCGTGAGGCCAAGCAGATCAAGGAAGAGGGTGGGGATGCCAAGGCATTCATCGCTGAGAAGGAGGAGGAATACTCCAAACTCTTCGCCAATCCATATCAGGCTGCCAAGTATGGCTACATCGACGATGTCATCGAGCCGCGCAACACTCGTTTCCGCGTTATCCGCGCTCTCGAGCAGTTGGCCAACAAGTCACTCACCAATCCTGCTAAGAAACACGGTAATATTCCATTGTAAGCATTATGAGAAAATTAATATCCATTGTCTCATTCCTCGTAGCTACCTCAGTTGCTATGGCACAAGGCGCACACGACTTCAAAATCAATGAGGTCTATGTGTATGGATGCGGTGGTTGCTGTCATGCCGATAGCGGTGCTGTGGCCGAGAAAGGCTCCTGCGACAAGCAGGTCAGCTACGTGGATGAATATGGTCAGCAGGCCTCATGGATAGAGATTGAGAACACTTCTTATTCGACCCACGACATCAGAAACTGTTTCCTCACCATCAATCCAGCCGTCCTCGACCAGACTATGCCGGCTCCTGAGCGCGAGAAGCTTATGTCCGTCATTCCTGCAGGTGACCCACGCACATCCATTGCTGCCAAGCAACGTATCACGTTCTTTGCCGATGGACACACCAACCGTGGTACGTTTCATCTCAACTTCCGACTTCCTGTAGGTGAGCCATTCACCATCTATCTTTTTGATGGCAACGCTGTTGATTTGCTCGACTCCGTGCGTGTCGAAGCCATCCCTGCTGGTTCCAGTTATGCACGCATCGCTGGTGATGAGTGGCAGGTGCTCGACGCCGACCATGTGACGCCCAATGCGCCCAATGTCGCTTACCATAACGATAAGATCAAGGAGTTCAAGGAGAAAGATCCACACGGCATCGCCATGACGCTCATGTGCATGGGTGTAGTGTTCTCGTGCCTTATTCTGCTTTTCGTCTTCTTCCACATCTTCGGCTGGGTGATGAACCGTATGGCCAAGCTCGCTCGTGTGCGTGCCATTCGCGCCATCCACGAGCAGGCTGAACGCATGGTCGAGATGGCCAAGCAAGGTACGACCGAGACCAAGGGTATCGAGATGGAGAACTATGCAGCTGTTATTGGCTTGGCATTGCATGAGTACTTCGGTGGCACCCATGACCTCGAGTCTGGCATCCTGACCATCCAGCAGACGGCCAGTACGTGGGCTGACAAGAGCCACGAACTTCGTGTGACTCCACAGATTCATCCAGCAAACTAACATTGAAAAATTGAAAAGTTGAAAAAATTGAAGTACAACCAAGCCGCAAGGCAAAACTTCATTTCTTCAATCCTTAAATTCTTAAATTTTTATGAAAGAATATAATTATAAGATAAAGGGTGCTCCTTACAATGTGAAGATCAATGGCATTGAGGAGAACATCGCAAAGGTTGAGGTGAATGGTATCGAATTTGACGTGGAACTCGAAAAGCCCGTTGCTCAGCCTAAACCAGTAGTGCGTGCCGTGGCCGCTCCCGTCAAGACGGTCGAGGCTCCAAAGGCTGCTCAGGAAGCCGTCGAGGCAGGTGTATCTGCCGTTCGTGCTCCGCTGCCAGGCACAGTGAACGACATCAAGGTCACCGTTGGTCAGGCTGTGAAGAAAGGCGAGACACTCGTCATTCTTGAGGCCATGAAGATGGAGAACAACATTGACTCTGACCGCGATGGAAAGATCAAGGAAGTGAAGGTGCAGAAGGGCGACACCGTAATGGAAGGCGCCATCCTCGTCACCATTGGATAAGCGTTCGAGCAACAGATATCGTAAATCATCAATCGTCAAATTGTAAATAACATGATGTTACTCGAAAGTGTTTCCACAATGGATTTCATAGGGTCAAAGCTCGTCGACTTCCTTACCTACACTGGTTTCGCCAATGTGGAGTGGGCCAACGTCATCATGATTGCCGTAGGCGCTTTCTTCATTTGGCTCGCCATCAAGAAGGACTTCGAGCCTTTGCTCCTCATCCCGATTGGTCTTGGCATCATTCTGGGAAATATCCCCTTCAAGGCCGCAGGTCTTGAGATTGGTCTTTACGAGGACAACTCCGTGCTGAACATCTTCTATCAGGGTGTGCGTCTCGGCTGGTATCCTCCTCTCGTGTTCCTCGGCATTGGTGCTATGACAGACTTTGGTGCCCTCATCGCCAATCCCAAACTCATGCTCATCGGAGCCGCCGCTCAGTTCGGTATCTTTGGTGCCTACATGATTGCTTTGGCGATGGGCTTCGAGCCTAATCAGGCAGCAGGTATTGCCATCATCGGTGGAGCCGACGGTCCTACCGCCATCTTCCTCTCCAGCAAGTTGAGTCCCAACCTCATGGGTGCCATCGCTGTGTGTGCTTATTCCTACATGGCGCTTGTGCCAGTTATTCAGCCTGGTGTTATGAAGTTGCTCACCACCAAAGCTCAGCGTCAGATCAAGATGAAGCCCGCTCGTCAGGTGAGTCAGACAGAGAAGATGCTCTTCCCCATCGTGGGTCTGCTTATCACGACCTTCATCGTGCCTTCTGGTCTGCCTCTGCTGGGTATGCTCTTCTTTGGTAATCTGCTGAAGGAATCCACCAAGACTACTCGTCTGGCTAAGACGGCAGGCAGCGCCCTCAACGACATCGTCGTGATGCTCCTTGGTCTCACCGTGGGTTGCTCCACACAGGCATCAGAATTCCTCACCCTTGCTACGGTGAAGATTTTTGCCCTTGGTGCATTTGCATTCATCATTGCTACTGCCAGCGGTGTCATCTTCGTTCACATCATGAACATCTTCTTGCCTAAAGGCCAGAAGCTCAATCCGCTCATTGGTAATGCTGGTGTGTCAGCCGTTCCTATGGCTGCACGCATCTCGCAGAACGAAGGTCTCAAAGCCGATCCTCACAACTACCTCCTCATGCACGCTATGGGACCAAACGTGGCTGGTGTGATTGGTTCAGCTGTCGCAGCAGGTGTACTGCTTGGATTCCTCTCGTAAAACGGACTTACACATTATTATATATAAGGCAGGGGGCGCTTCATTGGAGCGCCCCCTGTTTGGATAAAGATGATAATCTCTGAATAGCGGAATCTATACGTGTTATTCTACTGTCACTGACTTGGCCAAATTTCGTGGTTGGTCAACGTCTTTTCCTTTGGCTACAGCGATGTAGTATGCGAGCATCTGGAGAGGGATAGAAGCCAGAAGGGGTTCGAGACATTCCTCAGTTGGTGGAAGTTCGATAACGGCATCTGCCATCTTTCGGATGGTTTCGTCTCCCTCAGAAACGATGGCAATGACGCGAGCCTTGCGGGCCTTGATTTCTTGGATG
>JBGUMY010000091.1:0-2013 GCA_045117095.1 Bacteroidaceae bacterium
GAATCAGACGCCATCCGCACCTACACCAAGGAGGGAGGCATCACCATCGCCCAAGCAGGTGGAGTCATCAACGTGAAGAGCGAGGACGCTCCTATCAGCCACGTCCAACTCTTCAACGCCTCAGGCATGAAGGTCGCCACCACACAGTTTACACACAACAGAGATCACTTCATCTCCATCGATGTAACCACACTGCCTAAGGGTATCTATATTGTCACTGCAAACACCGAAGATGGCGATGAGTGCCACATAAAGTTCTTCATAAAGTAAGAAAAAAAGGTAAATTTTGACCGAAAGCAACATTTAAACAAAAATAAATGATAAAAGAATTGTGAGGAATAAAATATTTGTCCTATATTTGCAATCGAATACAAAAAACAGGGACAGAGTTTGTTCCTCACGATTCATTATCTAATGGTCTCTAATTATTAAACCCAACAAACATGAAAGAAACAATCCTTGTGACTGGTGGTACTGGTTTCATCGGTTCACATACAACAGTTGAACTCCAACAAGCAGGCTACGATGTAGTCATCATCGACAACTTGTCCAACTCCAACGCTAACGTAGTGGACGGTATCGAGAAAATCACTGGCATACGTCCTGCTTTCGAAAAAGTTGACCTCAACGACTTTGCAGCTACTGAGGCAGTTTTCAAAAAATATCAAATCAAAGGCTGTATTCATTTCGCCGCATCGAAGGCCGTGGGCGAATCCGTGGAAAAGCCTCTACTCTACTACCGCAACAATCTCAATTCGCTCATGAACGTGCTCGAACTGATGGTTAAATACGGCGGCAAGGGCATCATCTTCTCCTCATCATGCACTGTCTATGGACAACCCACCGAGGAGAATCTGCCTGTCACAGAGCAGGCTCCCATCCAGAAGGCTCTCTCGCCATACGGCAACACGAAGCAGATCAACGAGGAAATCATTCAGGACTACATCCATTCGGGAGCACCTATCAAGTCCGTCATCCTCCGCTACTTCAACCCTATCGGCGCACACCCATCAGCACTCATCGGCGAACTGCCCAACGGCGTTCCCATGAACCTGATTCCATTTGTCACTCAGACTGCTATCGGCATCCGCAAGCAGTTAAAGATATTTGGCAACGATTACAATACGCCCGACAAGACCTGCATCCGCGACTACATCTACGTGGTTGACCTCGCCAAGGCACACGTGAAAGCCATGCAGCGCGTGCTCGAACAAGAAACCGACCCAGTGGAGGTGTTCAATATCGGCACAGGTCACGGCTACTCCACCCTCGAAATCGTTGAGGGCTTTGAGAAAGCTACAGGCGTGAAACTTCCTTGGGAATACGCACCCCGTCGCGAAGGCGATATCGAGGCTATCTGGGGTAATGTCGACAAGGCAAACAAAGTGCTCGGCTGGAGTGCCGACACCCCACTCGACGACATTCTCCGCTCCGCTTGGAAATGGCAAGAGAAACTTCGCGCCGACGGCGTGCAATAGACATATAGACCCACAACGGGCTGGCAAATGCCAGAATCCGATTGTCGTGTTTTATTTTGTGTTTGTGTTGTGGCTATTCTTTTTCGTGAGAAACGGGGTAGCCCTTTTTTTATCCCTACCTCAGAACCTTCCACAAAGACTAAAAGAATGGCACCCAACTTGAATGTCGAGTGCCATATCATGATGAAATGTGAATGTTTACGTTCGTGTCAAGGTCAATTACTTTTCCTTCTTCGGAGCATCCTTGCTATAACGCTTGTTGAGCGCCTTCACCACCTCATCCGTCACATCGTAGGCCTCATTGGCATAAAGCACATTGTCAATGCCTGATGACTTACAGAGGATGAAATCATAACCCTTCTCCTTTGCATACGACTTCGTGAAGTTCTGAATGGTGTCAGTGAGCGCCTGAAACTCCTTCTGATACTCCTCTTGCAGCGAATTGCTCAAGCGAGTCTGCAAGGCTTCCAAATCCTGCTGCAACTTCGCCAATCTTGCCTGCTCAGCCTCAAACTGCTGCTGGGTGAACTGGTTG
>JBGUMY010000092.1:0-3178 GCA_045117095.1 Bacteroidaceae bacterium
GGCGCTCCATTCGACTTGTTTCCTCCCACAGACTTCCTGATCGTATAGCCTTCCTCCTCATGATGATAGGGCGCTCCATTCGACTTGTTTCCTCCCACAGACTTCCTGATCGTATAGCCTTCCTCCCCATGATGATAGGGCGCTCCATTCGACTTGTTTCCTCCAACAGACTTCCTGATCGTATAGCCTTCCTCCCCATGATGGATGAGGGGCTGGGAAGGAGTCTTTTCTTCAATAACCACTACCTCGTTTTGGGGCATAGGTACATCGAAGCCATCCGCATCTTCTACCAAAACGATGCCTCCTGGACGGAATGCTGTGATTTTGCCCCCACCCACATCGTTCAGAAACCTTACTTTATCACCTATTTTCATTGTCAATTGAAGTTTTTGGTATGCAAAAGTACTAAAAATGTGGCAAGAATAAAAAAAAATGGATAACTTTGCAGCGATTTTCATGCGTAAGAGGAGTTTTGAGGGCTGATTTTGATTTTTTGCGCATATATTATAATAATGTGTAATGAAGAAGAACTACTATCGCATTGCCATCGAACGGTATTTTAGTACGCCGGTTCCTTATTTCTTGATTGGGACGGTGCCCTTGATGTTATATGGTTACTATGAGAGTGACTTGTGGTTCTGGGTGGGCATGGTATTGACGCTGGCTGTTTTTGCGGTCAACCATTTCTTGATGCACTCACTTACAAGCACGTTTGGTCTGTATGCCACGAAACGTCAAGTGGATTATGTGAGCACTTTCTGTGTGGGTGAGAACGATGTGTTTTCGGAACAGGAGTGTAACACGCTGATGGAAATGATTGCCGGCCAGTCGGGTAATGCGCAAATCAGCATTGATGACTATATCAACTACATCAACCATCGTCTGGAAGAAAAGTCTGACAAGGGAGATGCTGAGGCCACTTATTGGTTGGCGATGTATCACCGTTTGTTGGGGGAGTCTGACAATCATAATGTGGTGGCACGTGAACTGATTGAAAAATCGGCAAATATGGGTTCTGAACGTGCCAAAAAGATACAGAAAAGGGCACGAAAGTGGGTTTAAACACGTGTTTTTGTGAAAAAAGTGCCGTAAAGTTTTGCTGTTAAATAATTTTGCTGTAATTTTGCCGACCGTTGGGAAAATCCCAGCGGTTTTAACTTATTAATTATAAACATTTTTCTAAAAAGAATTGTAATGATTATTGTACCTGTAAAAGAAGGTGAGAACATTGAGAGAGCTCTCAAGAAGTTCAAGAGAAAGGCCGAAAAGACCGGCATCATTAAGGAAGTTCGTACACGTAAGCAGTATGACAAGCCATCTGTCTTGAAGCGTATCAAGATGCAGCACGCTGTCTATGTGAACAAGCTCCATCAAGCCGAAGAATAAGTCATTTTGACGGCAGATGACCCGAAAAAACGGGTAAATTAGAAAGATTAACAAAGTTTTCAGTCGAAAATTTTGTCGTTTTCCGAAAATGTCGTAAATTAGTCGCAGAAAACGATGAAACATGGAATTGTGGACTGATTCATTCTTGGAATATTTGAGGTCAGAGAAGAACTATTCGCTGGCCACAATGGAGTCCTATGCGAAGGACTTGTCATCGTTTCAGGAATTCCTCGAGGAACAAAATCCCTCTGTCTCATGGAAGGCCGTGCAGGCTGATGATGTGAGAGAATGGGTGATTTATCTGCTTGACGGGCAAAAGCTCGCGGCATCCTCGGTCAATCGGAAATTGAGCGCATTGCGAACCTTTTACAAATATCTGCGTAAGATGGAACGCGTGAGCAATAATCCGATGGAGAAAGTGGTCGCTCCAAAGAAGAAACGCCCCTTGCCTTATTTCGTGAGGGAATCGGAAATGGATAGATTACTGGAACTGACTGCAGAGGACAGAAGTTTCAAGGGCATCAGAGACCGGTTGATCCTGATGATGTTTTATGAAACGGGAGTCAGACGCGCAGAACTGCTGGGCATGACAGATGCTAGTGTGGATCTGTTGGCCCGTCAAGTGAAAGTGACGGGAAAGCGCAACAAGCAGCGCATTGTTCCTTTTGGTGAAGAACTGGAGGAGGAAATCCGTGCCTATCAAGCGGCTCGAGAGGAGACGTTGGGCACACAAGTGTTTCCGAGATTGTTTGTAACCGAAAAAGGGGCAGCCATGAATGAATTGCAGGTATCAAAGGTCGTGAAAGAGGGACTCTCGAAGGTCACAACCCTGAAGAAAAGAAGCCCACACGTCTTGCGCCACTCATTCGCAACAGCGATGCTGAACAACAAGGCCGACTTGACCTCCATCCAAAAATTGTTGGGGCATGAGAGTGTTGCGACAACAGAAATCTACACCCATGTTTCGTTCGAAGAATTAAAGAATGAATACAAAAATGCGCATCCGCGCAAGTGAGATATCATTTTATTGTTTAACTTAAACATTAGTGACTATGGACATTAACATCAAGACGATCAAATTCGACGCAACAGATAAGTTGCAAGAGTTCATCCAAAAGAAAGTTGGGAAACTGGACAAGTATTGCAACGATATAAGAAAGGTTGAGGTGTCATTAAAGGTCGTGAAACCTGAGACGGCAATGAACAAGCAGGCAAGCATCACTGTAGGACTTCCAAAGACGGAACTTTTTGCCGAGAAGATTTGCGACACATTTGAAGAAGCAGTCATGGAATCGCTCGCTGCAATTGAAAAACAGCTGGGCAAATACAAAGAAAAACAGGCAAATATTTAAAAAAGTCTGTAAAAAAGTTTTGCATTTGAAAAATAATGCCTAAATTTGCAGCCGTTTCGTATGGTTGCGTCTGTGCGAACGGTTTATAAGCCTCTTTAGCTCAGTTGGCCAGAGCACGTGATTTGTAATCTCGGGGTCGTTGGTTCGAATCCGACAAGAGGCTCAAAAGAGAAAATTGGCGGTTCGGCGCAAGCCACTCCGACAAGAGGCGCAAAAGAGGGAAATACACATTATATATAATATATAGGTGTAAAAAGGCTGTTATAGCTCAGCGGTAGAGCACTTCCTTGGTAAGGAAGAGGTCCTGAGTTCAAGTCTCAGTAACAGCTCTCTCATCGAAAAGAGATAGACAAAACAAAATTTATAACAACTCTAAAGAATATTTTAATTATGGCAAAAGAACAATTCGTCCGTACCAAACCACACGTAAACATCGGTAC
>JBGUMY010000093.1:0-12735 GCA_045117095.1 Bacteroidaceae bacterium
GGTGACATTGCCGGTACCGCCACCCTCTGGGCCGGCCGAACCTACACCGGCATGAGCGGTGCTTTCGTCTGCAACTCCCGCGCCTATAACAGCAATGCCACGGGCAGTATGGACGACAACCTCTATGTGCTTCTGGACAAGTTTATGAAGCGCTTCGAGTGAACGGCGCAGGTTCCGAAACCTGCACCATCGGCCCGCTCCTGAGAGTCATTTAAAATAGCCGGACAATCTTTCGACTATCCGGCTGGAGCGAGATACGAGTCTCGAACTCGCGACCTTCGGCTTGGGAAGCCAACGCTCTACCAACTGAGCTAATCTCGCTTAAGGAGAAAAAGGCGCAGATTCAACTGCGCCTTTTTGTGATCCCCACAGGATTCAAACCTGTAACCTTCTGATCCGTAGTCAGATGCTCTATTCAGTTGAGCTAGCGAGCCGAATGAACCACCATTTCAAAGAAAAAAGAAGTGGGCGCTGACGGATTCGAACCGCCGACCCTCTGCTTGTAAGGCAGACGCTCTGAACCAGCTGAGCTAAGCGCCCTCTTGCTATGTTGGGAAGTCCCTTCGGAATGATGCTGTCGCACTCGACTTTATCAGGTTTTTCCAGTGTTCCTTCCTGAAAGCGAGTGCAAAGGTAGAGACTTTTCAGCAATCCACCAAATCTTTTGGCAGTTTTTTTTCAACTTTTTTCCATGCAAATTGGTAATTTGCTGATTATCAGTCTCAGCCTTTTCACTCACTTGTAGCAAGATTTGTCAAAACAGGCCTATCATTTGGCAATTCCGACATTCATTCTCATTCCTTCGGTGTGTCCGCCGAACTGTTTAGCATAGCAACATTCCACGGTCGAAACACCCATCTGGTAGGAACCTTCACGCACAACAGAATAATCCATATCGACGGTGGAAGTGCCACGTGTGAACCAGTCGAAGAACAGGTCGAAATGAGAATCACGCACGGACAGATAGCCGCTTCTGCCACCCATTGATTGGTAGCCAGAGAGCTGTCGGAGTGGTTCGAGACATGCTGGATGCTGTGCAGACACACGCACGAAGTCCATATCACGGTCGGCTGTGATGATGTGACGAATCCTCACCTTATCACCTACCTTCAAAGGCTGGTTGGGGTCGAAATCAGTCCATTGGCTCTCCCCTGCATGCTGCACATAGAGTTTACGTTGAATCTTCAGTTCGTTGGTGGCATAGAGTTTCAGATTGCCCACTTCCTCGACGAAAGTGGCATAGGCAGCACCCCAAGAGATGCTTGGTGTCTGCTTCTTCACCTCCAACTGCTGCACACCATCGTTGACAACCTCTTCAGGCACAACAGCGAGCACGTTGCCTTCGAGCACGAGGTTCGCTTCCCTACCCTCCAATTTGTCACGCTCTGTATTAATGGTGCCATAATCCATATCCTTCAGCGTGGTTCCATCCACCACCATGACGGGCTTCTTGCTTTCGTGGAAAGTCTCCATAGGCGACACCTGCAGGAGGAAGTCTGCCACATCGATGGTGTTCATTGGGTTGTCCCACTTCTGCACTTGCTTCTGTGAGATGAGCCAGAGCTGCATATCGTTGAGGATGGCATCCTTCTTGTCCTTTTGATAGATTGCCTTCATGGCTGCCACCTGAGTTGGGATGCGATAATCCGACCAAGAGTAGTAGGCTGCATCAGTAGCAAAGAAACGTCCCTGTCCTGGCTTCTCCACGGTGTAGTCCTTCAGGAAATCGACAAACTTGTCAGCCGACTTCACATGCCCAAAGGCTCTCAGCGTGTAAGCTGTGTTAGCTACTCCGTAGATGGTCAGGTCACGTGGAGCCTTTGCCACCTTGGAGAGATACTCATCACGCATCTTCTTGACACCAGCACTTACTTCCCGATTAGGCATCAGCGCCGACACATACAGATAACGGATGTCGCTGTCGTATGGCCAAATTTTCCATTTCTTCTGCTTGGCTTTCTGGTAGGAATCCAGCTCATTGTTGTCGAGGTACTTCATACCATTAGCCAACATCTGAGCTTCCTTTGGGGTGCGATTCGGCAGTTTAGCCAAATGCTCACACACCGTCAGCGTGGTGTAGAAACTGCTGCTCATGCCTCTGAACCAACTCCAACCGCCATCAGCATTCTGCAGTTCTGACAGTTTCTGCTCAGCACGTTGTGCCCTATTCAGCAAGCCGGTTCTACTCTCCTGCTTCTGTATCACAGGGAAGGTCTGCATCAGGTCAATCAGACGGGAATTCGCATAGAGCGATGCAGCAAAGTCGATGGCATCGTCCTCGACAGGATTCTTCACGCTGCGCAGAGCCTCGATGCACATCCAAGCAGGATTGTCAGTATATTCCACCTTCAAGACACGATGGGTGGCTGTGGACGAGTTCTCATTGTAGAGTTTCGACAAATCCATCGTCTTTGACACTTCTGTGCCGTCAGCATTGCCAATGAGGTAATAAGGCACGGCCTCCACCATCTCTTTCTTCGTGGAGAGCACAGGCAAGTGGTTCTTCTCGCCATCGCTCACATTGCCTGACACCGCAATGATTTCGCAGTCAAGGTCTGTCCATTCCTCCTTCACATCGAAGCCGAAATCAACACCGACAGTCTTGCCAGCCTCCACCTCGAAGGCTTTCTCCTGCGTCAGCATCACCTCATTCGTCTCAGGATTGAGCAAGCGCAGTCTCACAGCACCTTTCAGCGTCTTTTCACCCTGATTGATAATGGATGAAGCCACCACAGCCTTGTCACCCCAACGCACGAATCGAGGCATGTTAGGACGCAACATGAATTCCTTGCGAGCCACAGCCGTAGCACGGATGATGCCATAATCCACATCCTTCGTATGCGCAAAGCCCATGAACTGCCATTCGGTCAGCGACTCAGGCAGGGTGAACTGGATGTCCACATTGCCCTGTGCGTCAGAAATAAGGTGCGGCAAGAAGAAAGCCGTCTCGGCAAAGTTCTCACGGATGGTGGCATTGTCGAAGTTTTCCTCTGGCACAGATTCCTCTTCTGCTGCCACAACCGTATTCATCTGGGCTGCTACAGGTCCTCTCATCGCCATAGTCTCTTCCACCACAGCATCGCCATCCTCAACCGCCATCATGGCACGGCGTTCCAACGCCCTTCCTTTGCCCGCTGCAAACTTCAGATAGCGATCATGCTCATAGGACGCCAACTGGTTGAAAGCACGGGTATAGGTGCGCTCATAAGTGGATTCTCCATGCAGGCTGAACGATGGGAAGGACAAACGGCTAGAACAAGTCGATGAAGGGGTAGGCACACCACGTTCGAAACTCAATCCGAAGCCCCAATAGTGGGGATAGATGCGGTCGAGCGAAGCATCATAGAGCACAGACATCATCTCAGCCCCATTCACACGCTTGCCATCCTTGTCTGTCACCGTCAGCGTCCACTGCTCCTGCTGACCTGGCTGCAACTTGTCACGGAAGGTTGCCCATTCCAGCTTCAGCCTCTTCTCTGGCTCAACCAACGTGAAGCGCTCCACCATGTGGGAGAATTGGCCATTACGCACGTAGAGGATGTCCACCTCGATGCCCTCGCCCCACGATTCCTGATAAGGCAGGTGCAGATGCTTCATGGTACCATCGGTCACACCCACCTGATGATCTATCTGTCCCTTGATATTATACACATTATATATAATATAGGCATCCGTTTCCTTCGTAGTGAAGAAAAGGTCGATGGCACCACCCTTCTCAAAGGTGCGATTCTTCGCGTAGATGAAATCTGCCTCCTTCACATCCTCCGTAGGACGAACCTTCTCGTTCAATCCCAAACGAGCGATTTCTATGACAGGCAAAGTCGAATTGTAAGGCGTAAAGTAGTCCATTTCTTCCACCTTCGTACCATTTGTTTCTTCTGCCATCACCCTCAACACATAACGAGCACCCAGTTTCAGGCTCTTCGGCAGGAGGATGGAATCGCCTGAAGTGAAATCGCCTTCCACGATTGGCTTGTAAGCCGCCTCGATGACATAATGTCCTTTCACCGTCACTTTCTCACGATTCAGGTTGTAGGCATCCACCTTGAAGGCTGCATCGCCAGCCAAGTCAACCACACCATCCACAGACAAATCCAACGCGAACTCTCTGCGGCTGGCATTCACCATCCATTCGGCTTCGTGGCTCTCACCTGCCACATCGGTCACCATCGCCTTGATACGATAGCGCATCACCTGACGGCCAGAACTCAAGTGTTCCTCCGTCAGCGAGACAGGCACACGGAAATGCCCCTCATCATCCGTCATCAAGTCGCCCTCCGTCAGGTGCAGCCAAGTGGTTTGCATCCACCAGCGCTTGAACTCCACCGAAGCATACTCCACAGTGTAATGCACCTGAGCACCCTGCACAGGCACACCTGCAAACATCATAGCAGTACCTTCAGCTTCCAACACTTCGCCGAACTTGCCTGTGCGAGGACCGCCGAACTTCACTTCGTACGTAGGACGCTTGTACTCCTCCACCCTCACGGTCTCGTGAGCACTATTATTACCCTCACTGCCCACATCGAGATGCAACACTCCCACCTCACAATCTGCTGGCAGTTCAATCTCAAACGAGGCAGTTCCATACTCATTCGTCCTCAGTTTTATCGAGGTCAGACGCTTCCATTTGGCATCCTCCACCGTAAGCGTTGTCTGATGGTCAGCCACCACCTCCACTTCGTCGCCGAACTGCCTATAGACAAACACCGAACCTTTCACCGTTTGTCCAGGACGGTAGATGCTTCGATCGGTCATGATGCGATATGAAGTCTCAACACTATGTCCATAGTTGGAACGCCAATTATTGTAGCGTTGTGCCCAGTCCGTATAGTCATCCTTCGTCCTGACGGCACGCACATAATAGGTCTTATCCAATTCCACAATACCGTCATCACCCGTCACCTTCTCCCCTTCGATGTCACGATCTTCCCAACCTTCTGTCCGCTCCTCTCTGTTGGGTATCTTTTCTCTCCACTGCACCTTCACGCCCTTCAGAGGACGTCCTGTCTCATTGTCAACAATATACAACTGATAGGTTTTTCTGCTCTTATCCGCCCTGATAATGCGGATGGTGCTGACAGCAAATTCCTGCACGCTCTTCTCACCCAGACCTTCCGCTACAAACACATAGCGACCTGCTGGCAGCGTCATCTCAGTGTCGGCATAACCTTCCACAGGCAAATCCTGTGCCTTCCGAGCCGTATTGGTCGAGTCCATCGCCAGCACCACTTCCCTCTTCTCCACCACATCGCCCGTCAACTTCAACTCCGATCCGCCATCCTTCAGTTGCGTTCGTCCTACATATTTGCGAACGGTCAACGTCGCATTCTCGCAGTTCCAATATCTCAGTTTCATCTTGATAGGACGGTCGGCCAACATATCATCCACACGTGACATCTCCACCTTGGGTCGCAACAACTCTTCCAGTTCCCTCTTCAGGGTACTTTTCCGACGAGAAGTGCCGATATTCTTCATGCACCACTTCAGGAACAAGATGCCAGAATCGCCCCAAGTGCACGAACGGTAATATTCCCAAGCCAAGTCAGCCCCCACCTCTTCACTCTTCAGTTCGAGCACCAGCTGATGCAGGTTTTCTTTGTATTGGTCATAATTCAAATAACCATCCTTGACCTCCACTTCACGCAGTTCTTTCAGCCATCTCGCCTTCATCAGACCATAGGCATCCTTGTTGCCACGCCGCTGATAGAGTTGATAAGCCTTCTCATACATCTGCGCTATGGCATCATGTTTCCAACCAGTATTAGCCACCAGATAATCAATCATCACCGACAACATATCGCCACCATACATGGAGCTGTCCTTGCCTTTCTGCGACAACAGCGCAGAATAGGTGCTTGCCTGCGCTCCAGCCAACGCCTCCATATCGTCCAACACATGAGCGAAATGCTCTTCACGCTTCTTGTCATAATCACCACGTGTCTCCTCATCGAAATCCGTGATGTGCGTCCATTTCATTTCCTTATAAGCAGAGGCCAACATGGCATGCACCACACTCTGCTCCACAGGGTTCTTCCTGCCCATCCATTCTTGTTCCAGACGAGCCACATTCTCCTTGAAGGTATCAGGGTCTTTATCCGTTTCCTTCTGCACTTGCTCAATCGCAGACTTCAGTCTCGAAGCGAAATCCAAGCCTTTACCAAAAATCTTTAGAAATCCCATTGACAACAAAATAGTTAATACGGTAATAGATAAAAAACGATTGTTAGTATTCATTTCAACGGTTGGTTTTGATGATACAAAAAATAATGCCAACATGGTTGGTTGTGAGGGCAAAAGTACAGCCAATTTCCGTTACAGCCAAAACTTTCATCTTAAAAAAACAAAAAACAGGGTTAGATTTTAGTTTTTTTGTATCTTTGCACCGAAATTACTTAACTATCAACGAACATGAAACAATATCTTGATTTGCTCGACCGCATCCTGAAGGAGGGTGTGCAGAAGGGCGACCGTACAGGCACAGGCACCATCTCGGTGTTTGGCAATCAGATGCGGTTCAACTTGCAGGAGGGCTTTCCATTGCTCACCACGAAGAAATTGCACCTGAAGTCGATTATCTATGAACTGCTGTGGTTCTTGCAGGGCAACACGAATGCGAAGTGGCTGCAAGACAGAGGGGTACGCATCTGGAATGAGTGGGCTGACGAGGATGGCAACCTCGGCCACATCTACGGCTATCAATGGCGCAGTTGGCCTGACTACAACGGTGGACACATCGACCAGATTACGGAAGTGATTGACCAAATCAAGAACAATCCGAACTCACGCCGACTGATTGTATCAGCGTGGAACGTGGCGGACATCGGCAACATGAATCTGCCTCCTTGCCACATCCTCTTCCAGTTCTATGTGGCGGATGGCAAACTGAGTTGCCAACTCTACCAGCGCAGCGCCGACACCTTCCTTGGCGTGCCGTTCAACATCGCTTCGTATGCCTTGCTGACGATGATGGTGGCACAGGTGTGCGACCTCCAATTGGGCGATTTTGTCTATACAACTGGCGACACCCACCTCTACCTCGATCACATTGAGCAGGCGAAGTTGCAGTTGACTCGCGAGCCTCGTCATCTGCCGAAGATGAAAATCAACCCCAACGTGAAGAGCATCTTCGACTTCCAGTATGAGGACTTCGAACTGACTGATTACGACCCACACCCACACATCAAAGCGACCGTTTCCGTATGACTTGCCCACGCATAGGGCTTCTCATTTTTCAAACAGAACAATATGGTATCTATTATTGTTGCCATCGCTGAGAATCGGGCGATTGGCTCAGACAACAAGCTGATTTATTGGTTGCCCAACGACCTGAAACGGTTCAAGGCGCTGACTACGGGCAACACCATCATCATGGGCAGACGCACGTTTGAGAGTCTTCCCAAGGGTGCCCTGCCTAACCGACGCAACATCGTGCTGTCACGCAAAGGCAAGGCTGAGGACTTCCCAGGGGCAGAACTCTTCCCCAACCTCGATGCCGCTTTGGCTGCCTGCGAGGGTGATGTCTACATCATCGGCGGCGCATCGGTCTATCAAACGGCTTTGCCCATTGCCGACCGCCTCTGTCTGACCTACATTTACGACACCCCAGCAAAGGCCGACACCTTCTTCCCCGACATCAACGAAGAGGAATGGGTAGAGACATTCAGAGAAGAGCACGATGTGGATGAGAAACATGCCTATCGGTATGCGTTCGTCAATTTAGAGAGGAAAGCATGAATCTGCCACTTGACTTTCAGCGAATGATGACCCAATACCTCGGCGAGAAAGAATACAACCAACTTGCCGAGGCACTTGCTTTGCCAGCACCCACCAGCATCAGAATCAACGTCAAGAAAACCTCTCAACTCTCAACTCTCAACCCTAAACTCTCAACTCTCAACCCTAAACTCTCAACTCTCAACCCTAAACTCTCACCTATCCCCTGGTGTCCTTCAGGCTTCTATCTCTCCGAACGTCCATCCTTCACCTTCGACCCGCTTTTCCATGCAGGTTGTTACTACGTGCAGGAGGCATCGTCAATGTTCCTGTCGCACGTGCTGAGGGAGTATGTAAAGGAGCCTGTGGTGGCGCTCGACCTCTGCGCTGCCCCTGGTGGGAAATCAACATTGGCATTGTCAGAATTGCCAGAAGGCTCGGTGCTGATGGCGAATGAGGTGATGCGACAACGGGCAAACATCTTGGCGGAAAACATCATCAAGTGGGGATATTCCAATTGCATCGTCACCAACAACTACGCCGAAGACTTCGAGGCTTTCAGCAACATGTTCGACCTTATCATTTGCGACGCTCCTTGTTCTGGCGAGGGCATGTTCCGCAAAGACCCCGACAGCATCAGCGAGTGGAGCCTTGCCAATGTGGAGACATGTTGGCGACGTCAGCGAGACATCGTGCAAAACATCTGGCACACGCTCAAGGAAGGAGGTCTGCTCATCTACAGCACCTGCACCTACAATCCCCTCGAGGACGAGGAGAACGTGGCGTGGATAGCCAAGACATTGGGTGCTGAAGTGCTGTCGTGCCATCCGAATCCCGAATGGGGGCTGAGCGAGACGAACACCCATTTCTACCCTCACCACATCCAAGGCGAAGGCTTCTTCATCAGCATCCTCCGCAAGACCTCAGAACAAGAAAGCGGCAGAGCAAGCAAAAGGAAAAACGAAAAGACCAAAACGGTCATCTCCTCCGAACTGAAAAACTGGCTCTCAGACAGCCCATCATTCACGTTCATGGAAGACAACGGCACGTTCAACGCCTTCCCCACCACCCATCTTGATCTCCTCCGATTGGCCAAGAGCCAACTCAAAGTCATCCACGCTGGCATCGAACTCGCCACGCTCAAAGGCAAGCCCTCAGCCCTAAACTCTAAACCCTCAACCCTAAACTCTAAACCCTCAACCCTAAACTCCCTCCGTCCCTCCCAAAGCCTCGCCATGAGCCTCCACCTCAACCCCGACGCTTTCCCCATCGTCGAAGTGGATGAACAGCAGGCCATCGCCTACCTCCGCACCGAAGCCCTCCAACTGCCCTCCGACACGCCACGAGGCCACATCCTCATTGCCCATCAGGGACATCCACTCGGCTTCGCCAAGAACATCGGCAACCGAGCCAACAACCTTTATCCAGCCGAATGGCGCATCAGAAAAAGTGAAAAGTAGCAAATTTTTCACTTTTCACTTTTCATTTCTCATTTTTTTCACTACCTTTGCACACGAAAAAGCAAACATATCAACACCTATGAATTTATACGTAAGATATTTCGACCGCGAATACCTGGCAAAATCTGTGGATGAAGCCCTCGAATTTCTCCAATCCATAGAAGAGATCAAACTCGAAAACAATGCAGCCAGCCGCATCAACACCTTCCTCAATTCATCCAACCTCTACCCCTTCCGCCTCAAGGTGAGCTTCTCCAACTACGTGCTCTTCCTCAAGACCGAAGCGGAAACCATCGAGCAGTTCAAGATGGAGGAAACTCAGCGCAAGGAGCAGAAGATTGAAAGGGTAGTCACAATGGCCGAACGCAAGAAGAGCATCATGGAAGCCCTCAACGAGGAGAAGATTGGCTGGTGGGACACGACGCTCACCTTCAAGCGCGTCGTTACAATGCCCGACACCGGCAAGTGCAAATACATCGACACCCGTTTCCGTGTGAAACAGCGTGCCAAGAGCGCCATGGATGCCTACAACCACATCATCGACCACCTGCTCGACCGTCCCGATGTTGATCCCCGTTCCCAGTTCCCCTCAGCCAAGAGCGACAAGTACGAGTACCAGTTCTTGGGAGAGGAAGGAACAGAGGAAGAAGTCAAGGATGAAGCACAGAACGTAGTACAGGATGGAGTACAAGAAGGAGTACAGGAAATAGTACAGGAAGTAGAGACAAACGTAGAGGAAGCCGCTCCTGTGATGGATTAGTTGAACGCCATCTCATACCCTTTGCAGACCTCTCCCCTATCAATGAGGTTTTTCTTGTGGCGTAGTTGTTATAAAGCATAAAGAAAGTGGGCACTTATAAGAATGTCCACCTTCTTGTCTGTTATCATGAAACATCATGAATTTGCGATAAAAAAAGTGTGGAAATATTGGATTTGTAAATCAAAGAGAATATGAAAGTTAGTTTAAAACAGGCATTTATATTCATTGTATTGTTTTGCTGCGCTGACTGCATGATGGCTGATTCTTTTTTCATCGAATCGGGTATCAAATACAAGGTCGTAGATAATGGACATGTCAATGTCGCTGTACAGGATGACAGTCTGTACAGTTCTTATACTTTCAAGGATGATGTTCTTGAGATCCCTACAGTAGTGAGACATAAAGGAAGGAGTTATCGTGTGAAGGAAATTGAGAAATATGCATTTACTACATGTTGCGCAATAAAACATCTCAAGATAGGTGAAGGGATTGAGGCAATTTCAGATTATGCTTTTCAGGCTTGTGCTAATCTCGAGTCGGTAAGCATTCCTTCCAGTATAAGGGTCGTAGGGGCTGCTCCGTTCCAATATTGTACCTGCCTGACAACGATTGTTGTGGATAAGACGAATCCCATATTTGACAGCCGTGAGGGATGCAACGCGATCATCATGACACAAGACAACTCCCTAATTGTGGGATGTAGTGCTACAAAGATTCCTTCTTCTGTAAGATGTATCGACAAGTATGCATTTATGGGTTGTCTGGCGGAGGAAGTTGCAATTCCTGATGGGGTGGAAAGAATCAATCTTTTTGCATTCAGCAGTTGTCCTAACCTAAAGAAGATCGTTATTCCTGCATCTGTAGAATCAATCGAGGAACATGCTTTCGACAATTGCCCAGAAGTCATTTCCATTGTCGTTGATAAAAACAATACGGACTATGACTCCAGAAATGGTTGTAATGCGATCATCTATACCTCCGACAACAAACTGCTACTTGGTTGCAGTTCGACCATCATTCCTCAGGACATCGAAACAATAGGTGAATTCGCATTCAGTCATTGCCGCAACCTTCAGAGAATTGTTGTCCCAGAAGGAGTGTCGTGTATTGCAGATGGTGCTTTCGAATATTGTTCAAGCCTGAAGGAAGTTGTACTTCCTACAACTCTGGAATCTTTCATTGGTGGATCAAACTTTGGCTATTGCACATCTCTGGAAAGCATCACCATACCAAAGGGTGTATACAATATGGAGAGTGATATCTTCCGTGGATGTATCTCACTGCAGAAGATAAGTGTCGATTCTGCTAACGAGACATTCGACAGCCGAAACAATTGCAATGCCGTGATTGCTACAGAACAAAACAAATTAGTGGCTGGTTGCAAAGGGACAGTTATCGTTGATGGCATCAAGAGCATCGGTTCACGGGCATTTTATAAGAGTGGGATAACTTCGGTTCATATACCTTCTTCCGTTGAGAATATTGAATCAGCAGCCTTCAAGGATTGTGAATACTGCATGTCAATTACGGTGGAAGAAAGCAACAAAACTTACAAGTCGGCAGGTTCGAACTCAGTAGTAGAGAAGGCGACGAATGAGTTGGTTCTTGCTTGTACCACTACCATAATCCCTCCTGAGGTAAAAGTCGTGGGTGCCTACGCATATATGAATACTCCATCCTTGGTGATTCTCCCAGAAGGAATCATTTCCATAAAAGAGGGTGCGTTCTCAGAGTGCAAGACATTGCAGTCTATCATCCTTCCTGCCTCCCTGAAAAGAATCGAAGAGCATGCTTTTTACGGCTGCAGGAACCTTGCTCATGTGGCATTGAGGAACAAGGACACAGAGATTCATAAATATGCATTTCCATTTGATAAAAAGTATGGGATATGATTTTTTTCACATTCCAACACTAATTATCTTAGGGGAACGGAAATTTGTCTTTTCCCAGTCATCGTTAGCTGACTGAACGAATCGTCCCCCCCCTCATCATACTACCTATAGGAGAGTCCATACGAACACAAGAAAGTGGGTTCACATAGAGAATGCCCATTTTCTTTATCTGCTACTATAGACCCACATTGGTCATAATCCCAAATCTCTAATGACCGATTTGGGGTAAACGGAGGAAAAGTGATGACGCAGATTCTATAGATGGGGAAAACAATGAAAATTTAACGTTTTTTTATGGGCTACGAGAACCTTAAAAATTCCGTGGAGCTTCACAGCCCCACGGAATTTGACCGGTCTAAACTAATCACATAAAGAATCGCTGATGGACTCTTAAGAGCCCAATCAACGATACAAAGGTATGAGTTCTTCGGGAAAGAACCTTCGGCGAAAGATGAAAAAAGGACGATGAGGGTGAGGGTCTTAACTTAGGTAAAGGGGGCTTGTTTGCTTTTGTCACCCAAAGTGATGTCACGGCGAATCAGCGAGATGGTCTTGGGGGTGATGTTGAGGAACGAGGCTATGGCGTTGAGGGACAAATGCTCCACAATGCCGGGGCAGCGACGCAACAGTAAGTCGTAGCGTTCGCGGGCTGTGGTGCGATGGAAATCGAGATAGCGGGCACGTGCTTGGCTGAGCAAGTGCTCGGCGATGATGCCACGCAATTCCATCGTCTGCATATTCTGGCGGAAGAGTTGCATCATCTGTTCGTCGCTCACTTGGTGCACACGGCTGGACACCATTGCCTCGATGGTGGTTTGCGACGGCTTGCCATAGAGGCAATGGGGGTAGTCGCCCACAAACTCTCCCTCGAAGGAGAACCAAGTGGTGTGTTCCCTCCCGTCGCTGA
>JBGUMY010000094.1:0-10459 GCA_045117095.1 Bacteroidaceae bacterium
TCCCTGCGTAGAGGGTCTGCATATCCTTGTCGCGATAGTCAAAACCCATGTCGGCGATGAGCATCCACCCCTCTTCAAACATGTAGCCTCCATTCAAACCGAAATTAAGTCTCACTTTCTCATGCTTGTTGTAGGAAAGACCTGCTGTATTGGTGGTTGCCGCCAAATAGTACTTGCCTTTCTCGAATTGTGCGAATGCACTGTTGATGCCAACGAGGGCAAAAATGATTGCAAAAAATACTTTTTTCATACTATATTATATTATTAAATGTTATTGCATAATGATATTGCTGATGTGATTGCTTCGCTCAGAAGTGAACTTCTTATTGCTTTTTGTATTGTTCTTTCTTATAAAGCGCCCAGGCCAAAGCCCCCAGAATGGCTGCATAGCCGAGGATGTGGGGCAGATAAGTAAGCCAGGTGTTCCAGACGATACCGTTGTAGATGTAGAATCCAAGTCCAGCGACAAAGAACGCGACGGGTTGCAGAACGTATCTTTTCATATACCATGTAGCATTTTACAATGAGGGCTTTGCCGAGGCAAAGATCTTCCTGGCCCACCAAATAAACCACCCCAATATGCCCAGGGTAAGAAGACCACCCAAGAGGTAAGACACAAAATGATGGAGCTGGAAGCCTTCGGGAGCGATGAAGATGTAGGAGGAGCAGACCATGGTCATCCAGAGCGCTGGCACCAACGTGACGAGGAATCCATACTTCATCTTCCGTTCCGACACATAACGACGGGTGAGCCATACGGTGATGGTCCAGAGGGTGATGACGGCAAGGGTCTGATTGAACCATGCGAAATAGCGCCATAGAATGCCGAAATCGATAAACATGAGCGCACCACTGATCACAAAGATAGGCAAGGACAGCAAGAGGCGTTTATAGATTCGGTTCTGCTTATAGTGCATGAAGTCGGCAGCAATGAGTCGGGCACTGCGCAAGGCAGTGTCACCACTGGTGATGGGTGCTGCCACCACACCCAAGATAGCCAATACGGCACCAACCTTTCCAAGCCAAGTGGAGCAGAGGACATTGACCAGAACGGCTGGATTCGGTCCACTCGCTCCACCATTGGTCATCAGCGCCCAAAGCTTTTCGTAAGGAGCTTCATTGCCCGTCATACCATACTGCGTCACATCGAACGAGTCAGCGAATTTGATGGTTGCGGCAGCCCAAATGAGTGCCACAAAACCCTCAGTAATCATGGCGCCATAGAAAATGGGACGGCCCAATTTCTCATTCGTCAAGCATCGAGCCATCATCGGGCTTTGGGTGGCATGGAAGCCACTCACAGCACCACAGGCGATGGTGATGCACAGACCTGGGAAGATCGGCATCGTGCTGGTAGGATGATGATTGCTGAACGCTTCTGTGATTTCAGGCATAGCGCCATCGTTGACAAAGATGCCATAAATCAGACCCACAGCCATCACCAAGAGCGCTATACCGAAGATGGGATAGATGCGTCCAATCAGTTTGTCGATAGGCAGCAATGTGGCCAGGAGATAGTAAATGAAGATAATGATCACCCAGAAAAGGTTCTGACCCCAGAATCCCTCACCGCCAATCATGCTGGCCAGCAGTCCAGCAGGGGTAGTCACAAACACGGCTCCCACCAAAATCATCAGCACCAGCGAAAGGACACGCAGCGCCATTCGAGCACCTTGTCCCAATTCATCACCAACAATCTCAGGCAGGCTGGCACCATTCTTGCGGAGGCTGATCATGCCCGACATGTAGTCATGCACGGCTCCACCAAAGATACAGCCCAACACAATCCACAGATAAGCACTGGGACCGAACAGGATACCCTGAATGGCACCGAAAATGGGTCCCGTGCCAGCTATATTCAAGAACTGAATCAAATAAACCTTCCAAGTGGCCATTGGAAGATAATCAACGCCATCATACGAGGTGAAACAAGGTGTCTTTTTTCGTGAATCGGTTCCAAAAACCTTATCCACAAATGCTCCGTAAAGGACATAACCCAAAAGAAGGAGCAATAAAGAAGCAATAAAAGTGAACATTTTCTATTTTATTCTTTCAATTTGAGAGCAAAAGTACGGAATTATCCGTACCTTTGCAAAAATTTTGATGTTAATAATGACAAATCTATATAAAGCAAGCCTTATCTGGGCATTTTTGAGCCTCATAACGACAATACTTTGGGCTCAACCTCTCACCTCCCTCAATCTCGATTCGCACGTCCATCCCTCCCAACCAGAATGGGGAGGGAATCATCCGTTGCGAGAAACGAGAGCCGTATGGCTCGCCACCATCGGAGGACTCGACTGGCCCCGCATCCACGCCACTGACCCATCCAGCCGTGAGCGCCAGAAGCAGGAACTCATCAACATCCTCGACAATTACCAACAGGCGAATATCAACACTGTCATCTTCCAAACCCGCGTCAGAGCTGCCCTGCTCTACCCTTCCAAGATTGAGCCTTGGGAACTCTCCCTCACGGGCACGGCGGGCATGAATCCAGGCTACGACCCCTTGGCCTTCTGCATCGAAGAGTGTCACAAGCGTGGCATGGAACTGCATGCCTGGCTGGTCTGCATCCCCATCGGCACCAAGGAACGGCAAATGAAATACGGGGAGGAATCGCTCATCAGGAAGCACCCCGAATTGGTCAAGACTGCCAAGGGAGGCGAGATGTTCATGATACCAGGCAAACCAGAGACTGCGGACTATATCGCCAGCATCTGTCGCGAGATTGTAGAGAACTATGATGTTGATGGCATCTCGCTCGACTATATCCGTTATCCAGAATCCCCTTACGCCTATTCTGATGACGAACTCTATCCCCATTTGTCCACCATCAGCAAGACCGACTGGCGACGCGAGAACATCAGCCGCATCGTTCACCGTGTGCATGATGCGGTCAAACCCATCAAGCCTTGGGTGAAACTCAGCAGTTCACCCATCGGCAAGTATCGCGACACAAGCCGCTATTCTGCTGGCGGATGGAACGCCTACAATGCCGTGTGGCAAGATCCTGTGCATTGGCTCCGCGAGAACTGGCAAGACTTGCTCTTTCCCATGATGTACTTCACGGGCAACAACTACTACCCCTTCCTGTACCAATGGGCTGAGAACACTTACGGACATCCCATCTGTCCTGGCCTTGGCATCTATTTTCTCGACCCACGGGAGGGACGTTGGACGCTCGATGAGGTTCGAGCCGAGATGCACTCTGCCCGTAATGCAAACATCGGAGGCATCGCCTTCTATCGAGGCGAGTTCTTCACTAAGAATTGCAAAGGCATCTACGATACTGCCAGCCGCGAGTTCTTCCCCTATCCTGCGCTCACGGCCCGTATGACCTGGATGGGCGACACCATTCCCCCAATAGCCCCCACATCTATATTATATAAGGAAGGAACACTTCAATGGCAGGCCTCTCCTTCTCGGGTCGGGGGACTATTATATAACATCTATGGCTCCAACCTCTATCCCGTTGACGTGACCAAGGCTGAGAACCTCCTTATGGCCCGTGTTCACGACACCCATTGGACACTCAATGCACGTGCCCAGAAACTGCGCTATTATGCCATTACTGCCATCGACCGTTTTGGCAACGAGAGTCCAGCCCTCCAACAAAAACAACCGACCATTGAACCTCCAAGGCAAATCGATGTGACTCGCCTCATCAACCGCAACCTGAAGGGCAGCAAGCCAACTATGACAACTGGAAAGAAGAAGAAAAAGAAGAAATAGGAAGCAGGGGCACAGGTCTTGCCTTGCACCTATGCTTCGGTGTAGTCAATCAGCAATTTCCCATCATCCATCAGCGCTTGAAAGCCCTTATTCCTTTCTGGAGTGAGGGCACAGGTGGCATGCGAGCCATACCGCTCATGCAACAGCAAAGCAAGGATGCCCATGTTCATGCGGAGATTGATCTCGAGACAGGGATGAATACGTCCATCAGCGGTTTTGAGCATGTCAATGCCCACAGGCCCATGATAGGCGATGCGAGACAAATGTTCCTGATGATAAGCGATCATCCGTTGCAGGAGCGTGGAATCAACATCAATACGCTGCAACAGTTCTGACTGGCTCTCCACATAATTATAACTGTATGCTCCATGTTCTGCGGCACGAAACACAGAATATCCCAAGAACTCAACACGATGATCTTCGTCAATGAAAAATTCCATCGCAAAGTCCAGCACTTTCTCAGCATAAAACCGATCGACCACAAATCCACCTTGCGAGGAGAGGAATCCCTGCAAGCGTTTCTCCGTTTGAGCATCGAAAGAAGAGGAAACAAACACACCTCGTCCAGAGGATGACCATGGGGATTTGAAGATCAGTCGAGCGTTGACAATCGACAGTTGACAGAGAAGGTCATGGTGAAGGTGTTCCATCCACCTCATATCCCCTCCCAACAATCTCTCGTCCTGCATCTCTGCCAACAGTTCCTGAATATAGCCGCAAGCAAACTCCCTCGATGAAAGTCTCCTCACTTCTTTGAGCCATTCATCCGATGGCAATTGCTCCACGGGAATACCCATCTGTTTGTACCGCTGTTTGGTGGCAAGGCTCCATCCCCATGGCCCTGCATAGGGGGTATCGTCCCAGATCCATGCCAACATCGCCAAATCTGCCTCCATCTGCTGGATGCGTCGAGGTGGCAAATACTGGCGTACATTGACTGCCAGCGCCATATCATTGGAACAATTGAAGAGGCTCGGAAGTTTCATGGGGACAAAGATACGACTAAACGAGCACAATACAAAAGAAGAAGTGCAGAATCATGACTCTTGTTACCAGAAAAATAATATATGTTACCCGAATAGATGGATATTTGACAAAAAATCCGTAACTTTGTCCCCAAATTGTATCACTTTACTCAAAACACGCCAATGATGAAGAAATTACTATCTATCACTGCGGCAGCCACAGCACTCATGCTATCCACAACCCCTGCTGCTGCACAAAACGAGATTTATCCACAGCATTTCAACCTCGAGGAGGTGACCTTGCTCGATGGTCCTATGAAGACCATGATGGAAATCAATGACAAGCTCCTCTTAGAGTACGATGCCGACAGATTGATGACCCCATTTATCCGTCAAGCCGGACTCTCCAAGGATGCGGCATCCAAGTATAATGGTTGGGAGGAGAAGCACCCATCGTTCAGCAACTGGGGCTTGAGCGACTGGAGCCTCGAAGGCCATGTGGGTGGCCACTATGTGAGCGCCCTTGCCTTAGCCTATGCGGCTTCACACGATGCAGGCACGAAGGCCAAGATGCTGGAACGCCTCAACTACTGCCTCAACATCATGAAGGATTGTCAGGATGCCTACAAGAATGACACGAAAGGCATGAAGGGATTCATCGGTGGACAGCCCATCAACCAGATTTGGACAGGCTTGTATGCCAAGGATTTGACTGAGTTCCGCAAGTATGGTGGCTGGGTGCCTTTCTATTGTCAGCACAAGGTGTTGGCAGGTCTCCGCGATGCTTATCTCTATGCTGACAGCCAGTTGGCGAAGGAACTGTTCAGAGGTCTGTCTGACTGGAGCGTGAACGTGGTAAGCAACCTCAGCGACGAGGAGATGCAACAGGTGCTCGGATGGGAGCATGGCGGCATGAACGAGACATTAGTGGATGCCTACAAGCTCTTTGGTGACAAGAAGTATCTGGATGGTGCCAAGAAGTACAGCCATCGTCAGATGATTGACGGCATGAAAACCTTCAACGCCACCTTCCTCGATGGCAAACACGCCAACACACAGGTGCCTAAGTACATCGGTTTCGAACGTGCATGGCAGGAGGACAAGACCCTGACAGATTATCGCAACGCTGTGTTGAACTTCTGGGACGATGTGGCAAAGAACCGCACGGTCTGCATCGGCGGAAACTCCATCAGCGAGCACTTCCAGAACCATCAGAACGGCCACCTCTACATCAACAACATGGAGGGTCCTGAGTCGTGCAACTCCAACAACATGCTGAAGCTCTCCGAAGACCTCTTCGATGATACCCACGATGCGAAATATGCTGACTTCTACGAGGCTACGATGTGGAACCACATCATGTCCACCCAAGACCCCAAGACAGGCGGCTATGTCTATTTCACATCGTTACGTCCCCTCTCCTACCGCATCTACTCTCAGGTGAATCAGGGCATGTGGTGCTGCGTGGGCACAGGTATGGAAAACCACTCGAAATACGGCCACTTCATCTATACACACAGTGCCACCAACGACACGCTCTACGTGAACCTCTTCACGTCCAGCGAACTGAAAAGCAAGAAGTTCGGCATCCGTCAGGAGACCAACTTCCCTTACGAGCAGAAGAGCAAGTTGACCATCACAAAGGGCGGCAACTTCACCCTTGCCATCCGTAAGCCAGCATGGGCAAGTGCAGATGGCAAAGCCTCCTACACGTATCAGACCAAGAAATGGAAGGCTGGTGAAGTGGTGGAAGTGAGCCTCCCCATGCAGCTCCGCTACGAGGAATGTCCTGACTACAAGACCTACATCGCCTTCAAATATGGCCCCATCCTCTTGGCTGCCCGTACTGCCACAGAAGCTGAACTGCCTAATGAATATGGTGGTGAAGGTCGCATGGATCACTCTCCTGGTGCTCGTGCCAACGCCAAGCCCCTCTCCACGGCTCCACTCCTCATCGGCAATCGGGCTGAGGTGCTCAGCAATATCGAGACGAAAGACCTGAACAAGTTGAGTTTCACCCTCAAGACAGACAAGGGCGTTCTGCCTCTCGAACCTTTCTACAGCATCCAGCATTCCCGCTACTCCTGCTACTTCTTCCAAGGCACCAAGGAGGACTACGCCAATTCTGACATGGGCAGACGCGATGCAGAGGAACAGGCTTTGCAGGCTCGCACCCTCGATTTCGTGGCCACTGGCGAACAGCAGAGCGAAGCAGGTCATGAGGCCAAGTACTCCACTGGCTCCACCAACGGCAGTTATCGTGGTGAAACCTATCGCGATGCCAAGAACGGCGAGTTCATCCAGTATGTCATCACAAACAAGGGACTTGAGACGGATCTCACCCTGATGCTCCGCTTCATCACCTCCGATCGTGGCCGTGTGGCTGACATCTTCATCGACGATGAGAAGATTGGCGATATCACCGTTCAGCCACGTATGCGTGGTGCCGACGAACAAGGCTTCTTCAATGTGGAATACACCATCCCCGAGGATCTACTCATCGACCCCCAAAGTGGCAACATCAAGCCCCAACTCACCTTCCGCATCGTAGCATCGCCCAACACCATGTGTCCCGGCCTCTACTACCTCCGCCTCCTGAAGAAATAGCAGTATTCCCCCTCCCCAAGGAGCAATGCCCCCCTTCCCCCTGTAGGGGGCCTCCCTCCCCCCTCCAGGCGCAACGCCCCCTCCCTTGGGTTCGTTCTTGGCGGTTTCCCCGCCAAGCCCTCCCCCACAAAAAATCCCTCCCTTGTCACCCCGACAAGGGAGGGATTTTCCATCTCCTCACCCATCACCTCATTTGCGATCCGACGAAGGGATCTCACCACCAGGATCTTCCATAATAAAATTCACAGCAGGCACCCATTCACGCAACGTCTTGAAAGGCTGCAAAGCACTCTCCACATAAGAGGTACGAAGACGAGTAGGATCAATCTGATACCGCGTGATAAGGGCTTCACGCACCACCTCTGCACGCTTCTGCGCCAACACACGGTGATACTCCTTGTCATCATCAGGAATGATGTCAGGATGCCCCACAATGTTCACGTTGACCAGCGGATGCTCCTTTAAGAACCTTGCCACAAACTCCAGACGCTTGGAAGTGGTGTTGTTGAGATAATAGAAACCTGCATAGAAAGGAATCTCCGTGTACATCGACTCTCCATAGCGCACGGTCTCACGATAGGTGTGCGTGTTGTCTATGAGCACAGGGTCAACGAATGGCTTCTTCGGAGGTTGACGGAAACGGCGCAACTTCTGTTTACCATTGCTGAAATGATAGACGAAGTTAATCATCAGGTCAAGATAGAAATCGATGTTATTGCCGTTGGAAACACCATTGTATTTATTGTTGGTGGCATTGGTACGCAGATCAATACTGATGTCCCAAGGCTCATTCAGACGCACATCCATCTGCAGGCCTGCATGACCCACCACATACTGCCCACCTTCAGGATCCACGGGATAATAGGGCTTCTCAGTCGAAGGTGTGCGATTCCACAAAGACAACTTGTCCTTCTCGAAATTAAACGTCTTGATTATACCTGCTCCGAACACCAAGCTCCAAGTCATCGGGCGGGTCACATCATAGCCAAAGAAAGCGTTGGTGAGGTTCAGCACACCCGACACTGAGCCTGACAGACAACGGTAAGAGTAACGGCCATTGCCATACACCTCTGGCATCGCTTTGGTAGCAGCCTCGCTGCATCGCGACACCTGCATATTCAAGGCTCCTGTCACCTTGAATCCAAACACAGGACTGAAATTGTGGCCGAAAAGGAAGTCAAAAGAGGGCATCTGATGCGCAATGAAGTCTTCACCCTTCGCATTCTCAGCCAACGACTGGCTAAAGCCTGCACCCAGCCCATAGAACCAGTCACCATGCTTGTGCTTGTCGGGCTTTTCCACCACAGCAGGTTGCATATAAGTATAGGTGGCACGGGCTGCCTCAGTCGGGGTAACAAGGCGTGGAGCCTCCTCCTGCACTTCCTGCTTCTTTTCGTTCAACTTCTCAGTCATCTTGGCGGCTTTCTTCTCATTCTTGGCCACAACCTTGGTCTTGCCCTTGATTCTTGCATTGGCAGCCTTGGCTTGTGCCTTCATGATTTTTTTCAATGTCTTAGCCTCTACTTTATCCAGTTTCTTCTCAGCTTTGGCAGCCTTCTTGGCCGCTTTCTTCGCTTTGGCAGCTGCACTGCGCTGTTCAGCCTCCTGCCTCAGCTGCATCCTCATTTCATTCCTCAACCGTTGCTCTGCCAATCTCAAGGCATACTCTTCCGCTCTTGCCTTGTCCCTTTCCGCATTTCTTGACTGGTCTTCCGTCTGAGCCGAAACCGTCAACCCACACATCAACAATGAGACAACCAGCAGAAACTTGGCCATCCCACCACTACATTTTGTCAATATCTTCATGTCTTTCATTTTACATGCTATTACCGTTCTTTGTCCTTCTTTTTACACATTTTTTCTATGTATCAACAAGAACTCGTTGCAAAATTAGCACAAAATCCATAAAATCAGATAAAAATCACGAATAAAATAAGAAATCTCAATAAAAATCCTTAACGTTGCCCCGATTTTGATAACTCACGGCTCGGTAGCTCAGTTGAATAGAGCATCAGATTCCGGTTCTGCAGGTCATGGGTTTGAGTCCCATCCGAGTCACCCATCATTTTTCTGCTCCTTTTCTCTTTCACCTGAAAAAGCAGACAAAAGAAGGTTGTTAAAAGATTAACTATTATTCTTGCAAATGTTAAGAAATAGTTATCTGTTAACAACCTTTAATTTATGTTACAATTGAGGCTGTCAGACATGCCTAAAGAAAGGCATGTCAGTTCAATTAGCACTGAAAGTTTCAAAAGTACCATCATCAAAAAAGATGCGTACTTCCACCACCTTGCGCTGGGGCTTTTGCTGCTGTTTCAAGGTTTCTGCCACAATTTCCTGAACATTCAGCTGGGGAACTGCAGTCGTGGGTGAGGAGGTGCGACGAGAAGTCCCTGGGTTTTGTGGAGGGATGACGATGGCAGCATTGGGGGATGAAACCACATTACTTTTCGAGGGAGAGGAGGCACTGGTAGGGAAGGCAAATGAAAGTTGACCTTCATCAGAAGCAGCATCTGGTTCTTCTATATGATTTAAATAGGTATCATCCGACTCACCATCAGAGGGAGTGGGCGAGTCCGCATTTTTATACATCGAACCTTCACCATAAAACAACCAGGCAGGGTTGATGTCTGGAAAAGCCTGTGCAATACTTCGCAGAATGTTGAGGGTAGGTTCGGTTCGACCACTACGAATGTGGGAGAGAGTACCCTGAGCGATACACACCTCATTACAGAATTGAGTACTGTTCAAGTGCTTGTCTTGGATGATAAGCTCGATTTTTTCCTTGTCAGTCATGTTTTTGAAAGTTTTTACAAAGGTAAGGACTTTTTTTGAACTGTCAAAATGTTTTTCATTATTTTTGTAATAATAAATTTTTTCTTTATATTTTTGAAGTTTCTTTTTGTAAACCGTTAGTAGGTTTATATCTGTAAAAGCTTCACCTTTGTAAATAGAAGCATGTAAAGTCATGCTCTTCTATCACTTTCTATTTCATTTATAAGCGGTTGATTGATATTTCATTATTTTTAACGCATCTCAACGCCTACAGGGATTCTTAGAATTAAAAGATGTCAAAACAAGGTTAAAAAACATGGAACATATTGTTTATTAGAAGAGTTAAAACTTGTAAAATACTTTTATTGAAATAGTTATGA
>JBGUMY010000095.1:0-2694 GCA_045117095.1 Bacteroidaceae bacterium
GTTTCTCCACGTATGCGTGCTTGCCGTTCTCCAATGCCATCTTTGCCCATTTGTGGTGAAGGGATGGAGGCAACGGAAGATAAACCACATCAATCTCTGGCGATGTGATCAAGGTCTTGTAACCCTCATAAATCTTTCCACCATAGTTGTCAATGAAGGTCTGTGCCTTCTTGCGCTCATTCTCAATGATGGCCTTGGTCGCTTCGGTCACCTCGCCATCGCCAGCCCATTCTTCAGGACTTGCTATTGCCACTCCTGCGAAGGAGAACTCACTCACCTTTTGCAATGAGGGCAAAAAACGGCGGAAAGCAATCTCTGATGGGCATATAACTCCTACTCTGATGCTCATGATGTCTTGTATGATATGGCTGAAATCAGGCTGCGGGCCTGTATGTTCAGGTAATTGTTGAATCGCAGGAACTTGTAAATCTGGCGCAGGGTCATCCATGTGAAGCGCTCTGGCACCTCCAGGGGGAAATCGTCTCCCGCTTCTATCATGATGTTACGGTTCTGCTCCTTGAAGAAACGGCCTCCCTCTTCGGACTGGAGCGTGTCAAAGACAATCTGCTCCTTCTTGGCATTCATGACATATTGATAGAAATCAGGCTGATGTTGTGGATCCATGGGAATGTTACCCGTCAAACACTGCACAGTGGGAGCCAGTTCTATGACATCGAAGTTGCCGCATTCCAGTTTGGCCTGCACCAGGAAGTGATACACTCCATTGATCTTCTTGATGATGAACGCGCAAAGACCCTCCTGCATGGGCTGCACAAGGGGCTGGCACCAAGAGGCGACCTCGCGGTTGGAGATGGTGACATTGACGCCGATAATCTTGAAGTACTTCCCGTCATCCCGTACAATCTCCGTTTCGGTCTTCTTCCATCCCGGCATGTCAAGCACAGGGCAGTGATTGACCAGCAGGTCATAGCGCGCTTTCAGGTTCGTCAGCCATGAGAGATGGTCACGGGTGGTGACATGGCTGTGGTTGGTGCTGGAGGACAGCACCATGTCCTTGCCGAACTGTGACATGCCGCGCATGCCGTCAAGGGGGGTGATGTAGTCGCTTATCTTCAGGCCTGACAGCACAGTGCGGGTGTCCATGTTCACCATATTGTCGTGGTGCATCAGCTCCTTGATCTGTCCAAGGGTCATCCAGCGGAAATCCTCCAGGACAGGAACATCCTCATCCACCTTGATGATGATGTTGCGGTTTCTCTTGCGCATGAATCGCGCCCCTTGTTCGGACTGGAGCTGGTCAAGGATGATGTTCTCGGGCTTGGCGTTGACGAAATACTCCAGATAGTTGGGGCTTTTGCCTGAATGCACTCTGCTGTAGTTGCTCTTGGTCGCCTGCAGGGTCGGGGATATTTGGACACAGTTCACATTGCCGGGTTCGATCTTTGCCTGCATCAGGCAGTAGAGCACGCCATCCATTTCCTTGGTCAGGATGCCAAGATAGCCTACTTCGGGCTGGAGGATGATGGGCTGGCGCCAGTGGTGGTTGTTGGCATAATCGGTCTGCACGTCTATGCCCACAATGGAAAAGAAGCGACCAGAGTCATGACGGATGGATCCGTCTGCCTCGCTGTGCCAGCCTTTCATCTCGGCAAAGGGAATCTTCTCCACCTTCACCTCCACCTCACGGTTACGCCTTTCAATCCACTGTCGGATTTCCTCTGTGGAATTGAACGGGTTCTTGTTTGTTAATAATGAGCGTATAATCATAATTCATAAATTATAACGTAAATGGCGATTTCACATCTTTGAGCAAGGGATGCGCAATATCCGCTTCACTGATGATTGCTTGATCCTTATCAAAAGGGAGTTTTATATTCAATGCCGGGTCAAGCACATTGACGCCGAACATTTTGGTCTTATTATAATAAAAGTCACACTTGTACTGCACAATGCTATCTTCTTCGAGAGAGATGAAGCCATGGGCAAAGCCGTGGGGAATATATTCGAACAGTTTGTTGCACGCCGTCAACTCTGTCTGCAGACATTGGCCATAAGTGGAACTGCCCACCCGCAAATCCAGAGCAAGACTGATGATCCTGCCATGAACACATCTCACTAATTTGGCTTGGGAATATGGAGGATTTTGATAATGTAAGCCTCGAACCACATATTTTGACGAACAGCTTTCATTCTCCTGAATGAACCTTATGGTGTCTATCTTCTCTTCAAACTCATTTTGCTTAAATGATTCGAAGAAATAGCCACGTGCATCTGCAAAGATGCGTGGCTCGATAATCATCACGCCATCAATAGTAGTCTTGATTACGTTCATAAATTGGAAGTTAAAAAGGAGGAAAGACTCACCTATTGAACCTTTGAATAAATGAGACACATAAACTTTCCTCTACTCATTACGTTATTTATCAACGTCTCACGACGATTTATTAAAGCCTGACAAGGAGTGGAGGCGAAAGGGATAGTGTTTGGTGTCTTGCGCCTCACAACTCGCTTGTCAGAAAGAAAATCACTATTAAAAGTAAACCATCACTTCAGCGTAACACCTATTTTTCAGGCAGTTACACTGACTTGTTTATGCAGATTATTTTCAGAAATTGATTATTCCATCAAGAGGTGGCGCTAAGCAAAGAGTTGAGATAGTTTTCGTACTCTTCAAAGCTCATGTTCAGCTCTGACGCCCTTTCGCGTTTCCGACGCTCCAAATCGGCATTCCTC
>JBGUMY010000096.1:0-4453 GCA_045117095.1 Bacteroidaceae bacterium
AATATCCAGCCTATACCCTCTGGAAACTCTCCGCCACCCAACGTTTCGGCACAGCTTTCCGATGGATTATCGCCATCGACAACCTCCTCAACTACCGTCCCAAATACTACTACTTCAACAGTCCCATGACGGAAGGCACCACACTCATGATGACAGCATCCTTAGACATCGACCGTCTTTTCTGAGCCATCACAAGGCTTAAAGACCTACCTGCATTTGATGTCCTTGAATTGCCAAGTCGATGAAGGCTCAATAAGGTTGAACTCCCTGGCATCGGAAGGCAAGGCAGGGAAAATGAGAGCAAAGCGCAACTTCTGGTAAGGCCAAGGGATATATGTTCTGGCTGGATACATGGTAATATTCTCCACACTCACCAATCCTAATTTTCCACCCTTGTCACCCTTAATGTAAGTGGCGCCACTAATATAGAGAGAAGAGTTGGCAGCTCCGGCTTCTTTTTCCATCTCGACGCGTGTTTCCCTATCAGAACACGCCACCCGCACAATCATCACACCCGTCGCCTGCTTTTTGTTCACAAAAACAGGATTCTCACGCATATAACGATAGGCAGAATAGTCAGCCAAGATTGTTTTGCTATTGTTCAGGATGCTGGGGCCATCGTCCTCACGTCCCCCCTTCACATAGAGGCTGCTGATTTTCTTCGTCAAGGTGCGCTGGTCGGTATAGCCATACTTGCAATTCAGTTTAGCGGCTTCCTCATATTTCTCCAAAGCCTCCTCCCAGTTCTCCTCAGCCTCAAAAAACTTGGCCTCCGTCATCGCGTCTTGGAAACTTTGTTCAAATTCCACCTTCTGACGAGCCTGGATTTCCATCTCTTTTTTCCGCTCAGAGGATTCAATCACAGCGTTGGCAGTACCAAAAACGCCACGGATAACATCCTGAGTGTTAAAGTTCGTCCACTGTGCACAGGCAGGGAGTGCCGTCACCAGCCCCAAGGCAAAAACCAATGCATTTTTCTTTTTCATGATGATTCAGTTTTATTAATAATTAGTGTCTATTGGGTTCAAAATTCGATACAAAAGTAACTATTTTGAAATGAATCTCCAAAAAATTTTGGTTATTCTCTCACTTATTGCATAAATTTTTCACGTTCAGGAAAGAAAACCGCTTTCTTTTCTCCCATTTACCCAAATTTTTCGTACCTTTGCATCGTTTTTCGACCAGCCAATGCGCTGGGCGAGTTTTTTTTGCGTCAAAAATCATTATCGACAGAATATGAAACAATTACTTCTTGGTGACGAAGCCATCGCCTTGGGAGCCATCAATGCGGGTCTCTCTGGTGTGTATGCCTATCCTGGCACTCCGTCAACCGAAATCACTGAGTTTATTCAGAACAACAAGGTGGCTCAAGAGCGTGGCATCCACAACCGCTGGTGTACGAACGAGAAGACGGCGATGGAAGCCGCTCTCGGTATGTCTTACGCTGGTAAGCGTGCTTTAGTCTGCATGAAGCATGTGGGCATGAATGTATGTGCCGACGCTTTTGTCAATAGCGCCATCACAGGTGTGAACGGTGGTCTCATCGTCTTGGCTGCTGATGACCCTTCGATGCACTCTTCGCAGAACGAGCAGGACAGCCGCTTCTATGGCAAGTTTGCCCTCATCCCTATCTTCGAGCCTTCGAATCAACAGGAGGCATACGACATGGTAGCCAGCGCATTCACACTCTCTGAGAGCATGAAAGTGCCTGTGCTGCTGCGTATCGTCACCCGTCTGGCGCATAGCCGTGCTGCTGTGGAAGTGGGCGATCTGAACGGACAGAATCCTCTCAACCCCAGCACTGACCAGTGGGTGTTGCTCCCTGGCATCGCCCGTAAGAAATATGTGGATTTGCTGGGCAAGCAGGCGGAGTTCGTGAAAGCATCTGAGGCCTCTTCCTATAACAAAAAGGAAGGGGCAAAAGGCAAGGGACAAGGAGCAAGAATGGGCATCATCGCCTGTGGTATCGGCTACAACTATGTGAAGGAGAACGTAGGCGACGGAGCTGACATCCTCAAGATTTCTCAATATCCCATTTCCCCCTCTGTCATCAAGGCATTTGCTACAGAGCACGATGCCATTCTCGTGGTGGAGGATGGTCAACCTGTGGTGGAAGAGACCATCGCTGGCATGATTGGTGCTGACTACCCCATTAAGGGTCGTCTGACTGGTGACCTGCCAAGAACAGGTGAGTTGACTCCTGACTGCGTGGCCAAAGCACTTGGTTTGCCTGCAGGCCCAGCCTTCGACAATGCAAAGAACCTCGCTGGTCGTCCTCCTCAACTCTGTCAGGGCTGCGGACACCGCGACGTTTACACCGCTCTCAATCAGGTGCTGGCTGAATATCCCGACTATCGTGTGTTTGGCGACATCGGTTGCTACACGCTCGGTGCATTGCCACCCTTCAAAGCCCTCTCAAGCTGTGTCGATATGGGCGCTTCCATCACGATGGCGAAGGGTGCAGCAGACGCAGGGCTGTTCCCTGCTGTTGCCATCATCGGCGACTCCACCTTCACCCACAGCGGTATGACGGGACTTTTGGATGCCGTAAACGACAAGTCAAACATCACCGTAATCATCAGCGACAACTTGACCACAGGTATGACAGGCGGTCAGGACTCTGCTGGCACCAACAAGTTCGAGGCTATCTGTCTCGGTCTCGGTGTGGAACCAGAGCATGTGCGTGTGGTCGTTCCACTGCCCAAGAACATGCCTGAGATTACCCGCATCCTGAGGGAAGAGATAGAGTACAACGGAGTTTCAGTGATTATCCCACGTCGTGAGTGCATCCAGACGGCAGCACGCCATGCAAGGGAAAGAGCAAAGGAGGCAAAAAAATGAAGAAAGACATCATACTTTGCGGTGTGGGTGGACAAGGCATCCTCTCCATCGCCACAGTCATCGGAGAAGCAGCAACTCAAGCAGGACTGAATCTGAAACAGGCCGAAGTGCACGGAATGAGCCAGCGTGGTGGTGACGTTCAATCCAATTTGCGTCTCTCTACCGAGCCCATCTACAGCGACCTCATTCCACAGGGTGGCACCGACGTGGTCATCTCCATGGAACCCATGGAAGCATTGCGCTACCTCCCCTACCTCGCCAAGACTGGCACCATCGTGACCAGTTCGAAGCCCTTCGTCAACATCCCCAACTACCCCGACGAAGCCGCCCTCATGGCTGAACTCGACAGCATGCCATCAGTGGTGAAACTCGATATCGAGTCAGTGGCTAAAGATGCGGGCAATGCTCGTGGTGCCAATATGGTGCTCCTCGGCATGGCTGCCCCCTTCATCGAAATTCTTACGGTCGAGCAACTCCGCAAGGCCATCAGTGTGATCTTTGCCCGTAAAGGCGACGCCATCGTCGAGGCCAACTTGAAAGCCTTCGATGCAGGCGTGGCAGCAAGCAAACAATAATAACAACATCTAAAAAACCAAACCAAAATGATTCACAATCCTGCAATGGAATGCATGGACAGAGAAGCCATGCGCAAGTTACAATCAGAGCGTCTGATCAAGACCGTCAAGACATGCTACGAGAAGGTTCCGTTCTATAAAAAGAAGATGGATCGCATGGGTGTGAAGCCCGAAGATATCCGTAGCATAGACGATATCTATAAATTACCCTTCACCACCAAACACGATTTGCGTGATGAGTACCCCTTCGGCCTTCAAGCTGTGCCTCAGAGCGAAATTCGCCGTATCCACGCCTCTTCAGGCACAACTGGTAAGCCCGTTGTTGGCACCTACACAGAGAACGACCTGAAGATGTGGGCAGAGTGTGTGGCACGTGTCTTGGCTGTTGGCGACGTAGGTCCAGGTGACGTTGTGCAGGTAGCTTACGGATATGGATTGTTCACAGGAGGATTAGGTGCTCATGACGGAGCCGCCCTGCGTGGCGCCATTCAGTTGCCTACGTCAGCAGGTAACTCTGCCAAGCAAATCATGCTGATGAAGGACTTTGGCACGACCGCTCTTTGCTGCACTCCATCCTACGCCCTGCATTTGGCAGAGGTGATTGAACAAAGTCCCGACATCAAGGCTGAAGACCTGAAATTGAGAGTCGGATTCTTCGGAGCCGAACCTTGGACATGGGGCATCCGTCGTGAGTTGGAGAAGAAACTGCACATTAAGGCGATTGACATCTACGGACTGACAGAGATGTGTGGCCCAGGTGTAGGTGGCGAATGTCTGTACCAGAACGGCACGCACGTGGCTGAGGATATGTTCTATCCAGAAATCATCAATCCTGAGACGCTGGAGCCTGTGGCACCAGGCGAAGAGGGTGAGTTGGTATTCACCTCGCTGTGCAAGGAAGCTATGCCAATCCTCCGCTACCGCACACGCGACCTCACCCACCTCATCTACGAGCCATGTGAATGTGGACGCACCACCGTTCGCCTCGGAAAGATTCTGGGTCGCTCAGACGATATGCTCATCATCCGCGGCGTGAA
>JBGUMY010000097.1:0-9459 GCA_045117095.1 Bacteroidaceae bacterium
ATTGTCCTGCACAAGGTCACAATTTCATCAGAGGTGGCACCACCTAAATTGACAAGCACCAGCGCTTGTTTGTCATGCACGGCAGCACGTCCCAACGACTTTCCCTTCCAGCCACATTGGTCAATCATCCAGCCAGCAGGAATCTTCACCCCACCCTCCACTTCGTAGAACGGCATCTGAGGATAATCTTTCTGTATGGACAGGAACTTCTCACGGCTGACAACAGGATTCATGAAGAAACTGCCAGCATTACCCAACACTTTGGGATCGGGCAACTTGGCATTCCGAATATCGATGATGGCTTGACGTACATCGCTGATCGTCAGATTCTCCTTTTCACCCAACGCGACCTTGATATTGCCGTATTCCAACTTCAGTTGAGGTTTCTTCGACAAACGATAAGTGACGTATGTGATGGCGTATTTGCCTTTCAGTTGGTTCTTGAAGATGCTCTGACGGTAAGCATAATCACACTCTGTCGTTCCAAAGACACGTTTCTGGCCACTCTGTAATTCAATCGCCTCGACCAACACAATCACATCTTTCGCTTCCACGCCGTAGGCACCGATGTTCTGCACAGCACTTGCACCCACCTCACCAGGAATAAGCGAGAGGTTTTCCACGCCTCCATATCCTTGGGAAACTGCCCAAGCGACGAAATCATCCCAGACCTCACCTGCACCCACTCGCACCAGCACGTCATCAGCAGTCTCTTCCACTACATCTATGCCACGAATGGCACTATGCAGCACGGTACCGTCAAAATCTCCTTTGAAGAGCAGATTACTACCTCCACCTATATGAAGCACCTTGCCTGACAAAGTGGGCACGATGCCTTTAAGCTCCTCCTCGCTGTCATATTCCACATAGCGTTTGGCTTTTACATCCATTCCAAACGTATTGTGGTTCAGCAAACTATAATTCGTGTATTCTTTCAATGCTTTAACTCTTAACTTTTAACGCTTCAATATTCTATTTCCATCAATTTCCAGTCATCACCCACCTTATTGAACTTGAATTTCATCTGCATACCATTGCTGAGACCCTGCAAGAGCAGTATCTTCTTGTTCTGGCTGATGCTCGCCTGTCCATAATCCACATTCACCAAAGCATCCTTGGGCAGCGGGAGGCTCTCTCGCATTTCAAACCACTCGTCAGGACTCACATGTTCCTCTTGGGGTTCATCCTCACCATCCTCAGAGGTGAGAATCACCTTGACAGGGTCAGCTAATGCTTCGCGTTGATAAACACTATCAGCGATGAAATGGGCATAGAAATTCAAGAAATCCCCGTTCGGCATATCGTCCCTTTGCTTCTTGTCTATATTCGTCAGCATCCATTTATTGTTCACACGATTGAAATGGAACTTCTCCACAGAGGGATGAGCCAGTTCAATCCACTCGATCGTCACACATTGCATCGACGTGTCCTTCGACAAGACCAGGTCATGCTCACGCTCATAAATCACCGTCAACAGCTCCTGATCTTTGAAATGGTCATAGTCAACCCAATCCTCCTTCGACAACGTGGTCACCTCCTCACCCACGGTACAAGGCAAAGGATATAGGATACGATGTCCTTGGAAACGGGCATCATCAATGAAATTAAACAAAAAATCATCAAAAAGTTCATCAACAGCAGCAGGTGGCTCCACATCTTCAAACAGATGCAGGGTATCGCCCGCATACGCTTCGAGGGAATCTTCCACCACGTCATCCTCTATGGCAAATACATTCTCCATCTTCTTGTCCTTGCACGAACCAAGAAGAATCCCCACCGCTATTGCTATAACTAAACCTTTTCTCATGCTTTTTTCATAAAAACTTTGCAAAGTTAACGCATTCCTCATGAAAAATCACTAACTTTGCAGCGATTTTTCACAAAACAACATCAAATATGTTAGAAAAGATTCAAAGTTTACTCCAAGAGGTTGAAGGTCTTGAGGCCAATTCTGCCGAAGAGATTGAGCAGCTTCGTATCAAATACTTGAGCAAGAAGGGTGTCATTCCTGCTCTCATGGCCGACTTCCGTAATGTGCCGGCAGACCTGAAGAAGGAGATTGGCATCAAAATTAACGAACTGAAAGATAAGGCGCAGGAGAAAATCAACGCTCTCCGCGATTCTTTCGCTGTGCAGGAGACTGAGGTGAACCATTTGGATATCACCCGTACTGCCTACCCTATCGGTCTGGGCACACGTCATCCCCTCACCCTCGTCAAGAATGAGATTATCGACATTTTCTCTCGTCTTGGTTTCTCATTGGCTGAGGGTCCAGAAGTGGAAGATGACTGGCATGTGTTCTCATCCATGAACTTTGCTGATGACCACCCTGCCCGCGATATGCAGGACACTTTCTTTGTCGAGGCTCATCCTGATATTATCCTGCGTACCCACACCAGTTCGGTTCAGGCTCGTGTGATGGAAAAACAGCAGCCTCCTATCCGTGTGCTCTGCCCAGGCCGTGTGTATCGCAACGAAGCTATTTCTGCTCGTGCCCATTGCTTCTTCCATCAGGTGGAAGGACTCTATGTGGATGAGAAAGTCAGTTTCACCGACCTCAAGCAGGTGCTGCTGCTCTTTGCCAAAGAGATGTTCGGCGAAGACACACAGATCCGTCTCCGTCCTTCTTACTTCCCCTTCACAGAACCAAGTGCTGAGATGGACGTGAGTTGCACCCTCTGCAAGGGCAAGGGTTGCAGCATGTGTAAAGGTTCTGGATGGCTCGAAATCTTGGGTTGTGGTATGGTTCACCCCAACGTGCTCGAAGCCAACGGCATCGATTCCACCAAGTACAAGGGCTATGCCTTCGGAATGGGTATCGAACGCATCGCCAACCTCAAGTATCAGGTTAAAGACCTCCGTCTCTTCTCAGAGAACGATGTCCGCTTCCTGAAAGAGTTTGAGGCAGCCAACTAAGTAGTTACATCTTTCATAGAGATACAATATCCAAGGTGCATCAGGACACAGACTGGTGCACCTTTTTGATTTTCCACCCTATCGCCGTAACGAACAAAGTCATCAACGGACTGATGATGCTGAAGAAGCAATAGGGGAAATAGACGAGTGTAGGCACACCCAACACGGCTGCTTGGGTCATACCACAAGTGTTCCAAGGTATCAGCACAGAAGTGACTGTGGCGACATCCTCTGTCGTACGGCTGAGCAAACGAGATTCGTAGCCCTGCTGACGATATGCATCCCGATACATATCAGCCGTCAAGACAATGGAAATGAACTGGTCGCCTGTAGTAAGGTTGAGGAAGAGACCCGTTCCTACCGTAGTGGAGACGAGGCTGAATCGGCTTTTGGCAAATCGGATGATAACCCGTGTGATGCTCTCAATCATACCACTCGCCACCATCACGGAACCAAAACACATAGCACACAAGATGAGCCAGATGGTGTTGAGCATACCAGCCATACCACCTGTAGAGATCAGGTCGTTGAGAGCAGCACTACCTGTATCGACTGATGTGGCACCATAATATGTGATTGCAAGCCCCTTCACCAACGACATGGAAGTGGAAATCCCTTCCGTATCAGCTATCTGACAAAGAATGTGAGGCTGCAAGATGAGCGCCATAATACCAGCCATGATGGCTGAGGCGAACAAGGTGATGACAGAAGGAATCCTACGAGAAATCAGAATGCCTGTCAGCACAGGAACCAAGAGTGTCCAAAGCGAGATATTAAAGGTGTTTGCCAATCCTTCCGTATATTCAGCCACATGTAACTCTGCACTTTCACCATTGCCGAATCCAGCAATGAGAAAGATGGTGAGCGTAATCAAGAAGGTGGGAACGGTAGTGTACATCATATAACGGATATGGACAAAGAGGTCGGTTCCTGTAATGGACGATGCCAAGATAGTGGTGTCACTAAGAGGTGACATCTTGTCGCCAAAGTAAGCCCCTGAAATGATGGCACCTGCCGTCCAAGCCGTACTGATGCCTAAAGCCTCGCTGATGCCCAAAAGCGCCACACCGATGGTGGCAATCGTTGTCCACGAGCTACCCGAAAGCAAAGAAACAAGGGCACAAATGATGCAGGCACTCACCAAGAAGAACTGAGGCGACATGATTTGCACACCATAATATATTAAGGTAGGCACCACCCCACTAATCATCCAAGACCCGGAGAGCATACCCACAGCCAACAGAATGAGCAACGTGATGGCCACATCGCCAATCGTCTTCGTGATGCGCTGTTCGAACGCCTTCCAAGGAACCCGATAAACCATCATGGAGATGGCTACACAGACAGCTGTCCCCATGATGAGGGCAATCTGACTGCCACCACTCAGGGAGTCGCTGCCGAAGAGGTATATCACCATGCTTAACATACCTATCAGCACAAGGATGGGGATAAGAGCAACAAGCGGATGCGGAAGTTTCATAGAGAATTGGAGAATTGAAAGATTGAAATTTGGGTTAGCGTTTGATTTTCTTTTTGTATTCGCCCCAACGGGTACGAATGCTGTTCACATAGTCATAGGTTTCACTACCTCGGAAATAGCCGTGCTTCACCTCGGGCTGATTGTAGTAGTCGGACTCACTCATTCTTAACACAAAAGCATCGACATTGCCCAGCCAGACATCGGGGTTCTTGCCATATTTCTTCGCCAAGGCACGTGCATCGTCCAGATGCCCTGGGCCAGCATTGTAAGCTCCAAGGATGAAGTTGATGCGCTCGTCGGCATCGGCGATGAACGAATAGTGGGTGTTCAGCTGATTGATGAGCTTCGTGGCACCACGCACATTGCTGGCAGGTTCAAATACTTCTGACTGCGAGACCCCCACATCGCGAGCCGTTCCTGGCATCAGTTGCATCAAGCCCATAGCACCCATGTGCGAAACAGCTTGAGGGTCGAACGTCGATTCCTGATAGGCTTGAGCCGCCATCAGTCTCCAGTCCCATCCACATTGGAGCGAATACTGCTTGAAGAGGTCATCATAGAGCGAGATTTGTCCCCTTGAAGCATCTAAGATAGGCGAGAACACTTGGCGGCGAGGTGTGTAAGTACGTCCCCCACTCGACTTAATGCGGATGGTCGTATAGGCAAAGAAGTCCTGCTGATGTCGCTGCATCCATTGTGACAACGAAGCTGACAAGAGTGGCGAATCCTTCCTGACAGCCCAAGCCGCATGCTGACGTGAACGGAGCGAAGCATCCTTGCGCTGTTGCGACAGGCTGTCCATAAAGGTAGCCAATTCCCTCTCGCCCACAAAGTCAAGCCGTGTGCTGAGCGAGTCGGCACAATCCATCTGGAAAGCGATGAAATCGCCCTCTCCATTCATGACTTTTTGAAAGAGTTCTTGCTGATTCCGAGCCATTTCCACCCGAATTCTTGCACCAATGCTCTTAGCATACTCACGAGCAATCATGAACTGTACGCCAAAGTCTTCGCCACGAAACTCGAAGTAACTTTCTGGGCCATACAAGGTCAAGACGATAAGTTCACCGTTCTGCTGGATTTCGGGCAGGTCAAAATGAGGATTGCCTTTTGTATGGTGGGTTGCATACGGAGACTGCCCAGCACTATTGCCCGACCCTGAGTGGTCGCACGCAATGATGCTGAGCAGTAAACACAGAAGGATGCACCCACGCACGGTCATTATCCTTTCCGTTGAGAAGCACGGTTCTTCACCCGCTGACGTATCTCCGCCTTATGCTTCGCCGCACCCGATTTGTGGGAACCTGTCTGATAGGCTTTCTTGCGAGCCTTTGTCTTCACCTTGTTGGCGTCGTCCTTCTTCTCGCTTTTAGCCTTGCCGAAGTTGATGCCATTCATGATGGCATATTGGATTTCGCTGTCTGATGCCATAGATTAATGGTGGAAGAGGCGAATGCCTGTGAATGCCATAGCGATGCCATATTTGTTGCAGGTCTCGATGACATTGTCATCACGCACAGATCCACCTGCCTGAGCAATGTACTGCACACCACTCTTGTGGGCACGCTCGATGTTGTCGCCGAAGGGGAAAAAAGCATCTGAGCCGAGACACACGTTCGTGTTCTTCGCCAGCCATTCCTTCTTCTCTGCCATCGTAAGAGGCTCAGGTTTCTCTGTGAAGAAGTTCTGCCAAGTACCCTCACGAAGCACATCCTCATATTCGTCGCCGATATACACATCGATGGTGTTGTCGCGGTCAGCACGACGGATGTCACTCTTGAAAGGCAAAGCCAATACTTTCGGACATTGACGCAACCACCAGATGTCAGCCTTATTGCCAGCCAGACGAGTGCAATGGATACGGCTCTGCTGACCAGCACCGATACCGATGGCCTGGCCATCTTTCACATAGCAGACAGAATTTGACTGCGTATATTTCAAGGTGATGAGTGCTATCTTCAGGTCACGCTTCGCATCAGCAGGAATGTCTTTGTTGTCTGTAGGGATGTTCTCAAAGAGGTTGTCGCCCGTCAGGTCAATCTCGTTGCGACCCTGCTCGAAAGTGATGCCAAACACCTGCTTGCGCTCGATAGGAGCTGGCTTGTAGTTTGGATCCATCTTGATGACACAATAGGTGCCGTTGCGCTTGGCTTTCAGAATCTCCAAAGCCTCAGGTGTATAGTCTGGAGCGATGATGCCGTCACTCACCTCACGCTTGATGAGAGTGGCTGTGGCTTCGTCGCAGGTATCGGACAGCGCAATGAAATCGCCAAATGAAGACATACGGTCAGCCCCACGAGCACGTGCATAAGCCGTAGCAATAGGGGTGAGTGGAATCTTCACATCATCCACAAAGTAAATCTTCTTCAGCGTGTCGCTCAGCGGAGCACCTACCGCAGCTCCTGCAGGACTCACATGCTTGAACGATGCAGCTGAGGGCATACCTGTGGCAGCTTTCAGTTCTTTCACCAACTGCCAGCTGTTGAATGCGTCGAGCAGGTTGATGTAACCAGGGCGACCGTTGAGCACTTCGATAGGAAGTTCACCCTCCTCCATATACACACGTGATGGCTTCTGATTGGGGTTGCAGCCATACTTCAGAGCTAATTCTTTCATCTTGTTGATTTGTGTTATATTTTTTATTAATCCTTGCGATACTTCTCCAGATGGGCAAACGTGGCAGGAGTGCCCCAATTGGTAGCCACAGAGTCGATGAGCGGCATCATCTCTGTGATGTCATCATAACGACCCGCTTTCTCCAAATAGCTGCAACGCTCCAAAACACCCAGCGCCGTCTCAGCATAATCCGTATCCAGCACATCATCGTAGAGCGCATCAGCCTCTTCACGACGGCCTGTCTGAACATAAATCAAGGCTTTCTGCATGGTGAGACCACCCAAATAATCCACCTTCTCATCCTCTGGACAATCAGGCGACGAAACAAACTCCAGCACAGCTTCCTCTGTCGATGTCACCCATGCGCTGGCCTTGTCCAACTGTCCGGTACTGGTGTAGGCATCCAAAATGTTGTACGACACACGGGCATACGTGTGTAGATTATCATAAGTAGGATTGTTACATGCAAGTTGCTTCAAGGCGATGTAGGCTTGACTGAAACTGTTCTCTGCCTCCATAATTTGTCCCAGTTGCATTTGGCTATATCCCACTTCATGCAGCAGAACCGCCGTCCATTGGCGTCCTTCAGGCGTCATATCTGTACGCGTGGCTTCAAAACCCATCTGGGCAGCCTCCAACGCTTTCTCAAACTCGTCGTTGTAGGTCAGGATGCTAAACTTCATGTCAGCCATTCCATAGTAAAGTTCACGGCTTTCCTCCAATAAATCATCCCCTTCCAAAGCTTTCTCACACCACTTTTCAGCCGTTCCCTTCTGTCCCATCTTATTATAGATTTTCGCACGATAGAAAGCAATTCTCACGTCGCTCTCTGCTTTGGCTGTCGCCATGCTGTCAGCCCATGCAAGCGCCCGATTGGGACTAATCTCGAGCATCGACTCAAAAATAGAATCATGCTGTTCGCTCGTGAAAACCTGAGCGCTCTTATTGCATCCGCTATTTAACAAACAAACGTTTGCCAGCATAAAAATGCCAGCAGCAGCCAATAGTCCTTTTTTGTGAATCATTGTTCTTGTATCATTATCAATCAAAACTGGCACAAGGGATATAAAACGTTCCTCTATTTGGCCAATCAATCAAAAGTCTGTGACAAAGTTACGCATAAAAAATGAAACAGCACTGGTATTTTACACTTTTTTTCATCATTATTTTGCAATCGAGCAATAAACAACATACTTTGAGCATTCGAAAATAGCAATCAAGCAACTAAATTTGTTTTTCGAACACTTATCCGTACCGTTGGCTACACCGAAGGTACTCTCGTTCGACAATAAAAGCAAAAAAAGTGTTTTTTGTTTTGTATTGTGCTCACTTATCCGTACCTTTGCAGCCGATTCCTGAAAACAGGACTCTACACATTATTTATAATATTTGCACAATGAAGCACAAAACCAAGTTTTCGCTCGATGATTTGAACAAAGGCAATGTCTGGACCATCACCGCAAGTGAACTCAGCCAGATGATCATTGACGCCAAGAAAAGACGTGATGATTATGCCGAAAACGAAAAGCATTACATGAACATTGTGAAGACAGTGTTCGACATCCAATATCTCAAAAGAGAAGACACCCAGAAGGTGAATCAACTTGAGAACATTGGCTTTGAAGTGTTCTCCACCCCCGACGAAAACGGCAACAACGCTATCGCCATCCGCAAGCACCCCATCAAAAAGGTCACCGACCTCACGCTTGAAAACATCCAGCATTTAGAGCCATGGGAAGTGCTCGACCTCATTGCCCACAACATGGGCACAGGATGGAAGGGTCTTCCGCTTGCCATCCAGGACATCATTGAATCCGCCTTCTTTGTCGATTGCACGATCATGCCCGAAAAGACCATGCGTAAAAAAGGAGGCATCATCGACCGCCGTAAGGAAGATGGCTACGAGGTGTTCGAGATTGAACGTGGAACCTGGATTGAAGGCATTTTCATGAAACCCAAACCCAAAGTGGAGAAAGTTCACATCGACTACAGCATCAACGAAGAAGAAGATGGTCGTCGCCGCCGTCGCAAACACATCGACGATGATAACGACGAAGATTTCGATGATGACGATCTCGACATCGAAGAGGAGGAAGAAGAAGAGGAGGACATGGACGATGAGGAACTGAAGAAGCTTGATGGTGACATGGACGAAGAGGAAGAAGATGAAGAGCTGGACGAGAACAACATACAAATCGAAGATATCGACTCCATCGATGACATTCCCGAAGAGGAATAGCCTGCTGCTGTCCGCAACGGCCTTTTCCTCATCCCTACATACACCATAAAGGAAGGTGGGCACTCAACAGAGTGTCCACCTTTGGGGTAAAATGCATTACTTTGCCAAACGATTCGTAACATGAAGATAAAAATAACAGGTATGAAGAAAATATTGTTGGGGGTATCGCTCATGGTGATGCTCCTGTTGTGCGGATGCAGCAAGGATAGCC
>JBGUMY010000098.1:0-4886 GCA_045117095.1 Bacteroidaceae bacterium
GGCTGGATGATGGAGTGTCCGTCGTAGATGATGGTGCCACCTGGCTTGATCTGTGGCTCGAACTTCTCCAAAGAGGGTTGGTTGAGCACGATGGCGGTGTCATAGGCACTCACGATGGGGGAACTGACCATGTCATCGCTCACAATGACCGTCACATTGGCAGTACCACCACGCTGTTCTGGACCATAAGCGGGCATCCAACTCACCTGCTTGTCTTCCATGATGCCGGCATAAGCAAGAATCTTGCCCATGGAGAGGACTCCTTGTCCTCCAAAGCCTGATATGATGATTTCTTCAGTCATAATCCTATTTTTCTACTGTATTCTTTAAGTCTCCCAACGGATAGTATGGGAACATGTTATCAACCATCCACTGATTGGCTTGTTCAGGTGTCATCTTCCAGCCTGATGCGCAGGTGGAGACAATCTCGACGAGGGAAGTACCCTTCTTGTTCATCGAGTTCTCAAATGCCTGACGAATGGCTTTCTTGGCCTTGCGGATGTTTGCCACTGTGTTGACAGCCTGACGAGTCACGTAGCATGTGCCTTCGAGGTTGACTGCCAAGTCGGTGATATGGAGTGGGTATCCGTGCAGGTCTGCCTGACGGCCATAAGGACAAGTGGCGGTCTTCATGCCCATGAGGGTGGTGGGAGCCATCTGACCACCCGTCATACCATAGATGGCGTTGTTGATGAAAATCATGGCGATGTTCTCACCACGGTTGAGGGCGTGAATCGTCTCGCCAGTACCAATACAAGCCATATCGCCGTCACCCTGATAGGTGAAGACGAGTTTGTTAGGCCACAGGCGCTTGATGGCAGAAGCACAGGCTGGAGCACGTCCATGACTGGCTTCAATCCAATCGACATCCACATAACGATAGGCAAACACGGCACAACCCACTGGGCAGATGGCGATGGTATCTTCTTCCATGCCCATCTCTTCGATGATCTCAGCCACCAACTTATGCACCACACCATGACTGCAGCCTGGGCAGTAGTGCATCGGCGTTTCATTCATCAGCGTTGGCTTGCCATAAATCCTGTTCTCAGGTATAATCAGTTCTTCTCGTGTCATAATTAACTTCAATGCTTCAATTGTTCACTCTTCTTATCGTATCTTTAGCACGCTTGGCTTACCAAGAATTCTTTTCTACTTCATCCAGTAGCCCTTCGGCCATTTGTTACTCATTCTTTCGCGTGCCATGCTCTTGAAGTCTTCAACGATTTCCATTGGAGAGGAAACCATACCACCAGAACGTCCTGAGTGGAAGACGGTGGCCTGACCTTCGGTGGCGAGGCGTACATCGTGAATCATCTGACCCTCAGACTGCTCCACACAGAGGATGCTCTTGATGCGCTCTGAGAGTTCGCTGATGATCTTATTGGGGAAAGGCCACAACGTCTTAGGACGCAGCATGCCAATCTTAATGCCTGTTTCTTGCAGCAGGTCGATGGCTTTCATGCTGATGCGTGAAGAGATGCCATAGGCGACAATCAGATACTCTGTGTCATCATCAACTCGATAGAGTTCATAATCCACTTCTTCTGCCTCCACTTGACGGTACTTGGCTGCCATCTTCTGGTTGCGCTCCTCCATCACAGCTGGATCAAATTCCAACGTGGACATGAAATTGTATTTGCGGTTCTTCAGACCGATGCCATTCGTGGCCCAAGGACATTGCTTGGCGATTTCTTCATCTGTGCGACGAGGACGATATGGGGGCAGTTGCACCTTTTCCATCATCTGGCCGAGCACACCGTCAGACAAGATGATCACTGGCATGCGCCATTTGAATGTCAATTCTGCGGCCTTACCCATGCAGTCACACATCTCCTGCACACTGTTAGGAGCTAACACGATGGTGTTGTAGTCGCCATTGCCACCGCCATATACAGCCTGAAAATAGTCAGCCTGTCCTGGTTGGATGGTGCCCAAACCTGGACCGCCACGACCAACGCTGACAATCACGCCTGGCAGTTCATTACCAGCCATGTAGCTGAGACCTTCCTGCATCAGCGCGATGCCAGGGGATGAACTGGAGGTAAACACCAATTTACCTGTACAACCAGCTCCGTACAACATGTTGATGGATGCCAACTCGCTCTCTGCCTGCAAGACTACCATGCCTGTGGTTTCCCAAGGCTTGTCAGCGGCGAGTGTCTCCAACACTTCACTCTGGGGGGTGATAGGATAGCCGAAGAAACCGTCATATCCGAAGCGGATAGCTGCCTTGGCAATCACTTCGTTGCCTTTCAGCAACACAATATCATTTTGGCTTTCGCCTTCTTCCTTCTTGCAAGGCGTAGTATAAGTGAGCTTACCCTCTGCGCTTGCTTCGTTTGTCAGTTGTTTGTTGTCCATTCTCTCTTATTCCTCCTTTTTACGATAAACCGTGATGCAGCCGTCAGGGCAGACAATAGCGCAACTGGTACAGCCATTGCAGGCCTCCCAATTGGTCTGTTCCGCATAGTTGTAACCTTTGTGGTTGACGGTGCTGCTCAGTGTGACAAGATGTAACGGACAAGCTATCGTGCAGAGGTTGCAGCCCTTGCAACGCTCGATGTCCACAACGATAGCGCCTCTCATTTTTGCCATAAACTATATATACAATTAATTAATTTGCGATTCATTGACGATTGGGCGATGGAATCATGGATTATACATGTCCTTGCAGTAGAACTCGACAATGTTCATCGTCATCTTCCTCAGTTCCACCGCTTCTGATGTCGGATTCAGTCGGATAGCCTCAGCATAAGCATCCAGACAAGACTTCCAATCCTGTCTTGCGTATGCCTCTTTGCCTTTGGCAATCCATTCCTGTTCTGTCATCTCCAAGCCCTAATCTCTATACCCTAAACTTTCAACTCTCAACTCTTCTTCTTCACCTTCTCTGCGTCGTTCTGTCTGATCTCCACTCTGCGAATCTTGCCAGAGTGCGTCTTGGGCAGTTCGTCCACAAATTCAATGATACGTGGGTATTTATAAGGTGCGGTTGTCTTCTTCACATGATCCTGCAACTCCTTCACCAAATCTTCGTTTGCCTTATCTTTCCATTCCTTGCCCAACACAATCGTAGCCTTCACCACCATGCCTCTGATATCGTCTGGCACACCTGTGATGGCACATTCCACCACAGCAGGGTGGGTCATCAGGGCACTCTCCACCTCAAAGGGACCGATGCGATAACCTGATGACTTGATAACGTCATCAGCACGTCCCACGAACCAGAAGTAGCCGTCCTCATCTTTATAGGCTAAGTCACCTGTGAAGTAGAAGCCATCGTGCCAACCCTTCTTGGTCTCTCCATCATTATGATAATACTCACAGCACAGACCGATAGGCTTCTTTCTGTCCGTGCGGATAGCGATTTGTCCTTCTTCACCCACTTCAGCCTCTGTCCCATCGTTCTTCAGCAGATGGATATCATATTGTGGCATAGGTTTTCCCATCGAACCTGGCTTGGTCTTCATCCAAGGAGTGGTGGCAATCAGACAGGTTGTTTCACTTTGTCCAAAGCCTTCCTTGATTTCCAATCCTGTAATCTCCAAGAACTTGTCATACACAGCAGAGTTCAGTGCCTCGCCAGCCGTTGTCACATGTTCCAGCGAACTGAGGTCAAATTTGCTCAGGTCTTCACGAATCATGAAACGATAGATGGTAGGAGGAGCACAGAAACTGGTGATGCGGTATTGTCCCACTTTCTCCAGAATATCTGCAGCATGGAACTTCTCATGGTCATAAACAAACAGGGTCGCTCCTGCAATCCATTGACCATACATCTTTCCCCATGTTGCCTTCGCCCATCCTGTGTCTGCCACAGTCAAGTGCAGGCTCCCCATGTGCAGGTTATGCCAGAAAGCGGCAGTGCCGATATGTCCCAAAGGATAAGTGTGGTCGTGGATGGCCATCTTGGGTTGTCCATTCGTACCTGAAGTGAAATACATGAGCAGGAAATCCGATGATTTCGTCACACGCTTTCCCTTGTATTCTTGAGACACTTTCACACCAGCCTTGAAATCATCCCATCCTTCTGGCACAATAGGGCCGATGCTGATGCGATGCCTCAGGGCAGGCCATTCCGCATGTGCTTCGTTCACATGGCGCAGAATCTCTGGGTCGCCAGAGGTTACGATTGCCTTTACGTCAGCGCACTTGATACGATATACGATGTCCTTCTTTGTCAACAGAAACGAGGCAGGAATGGCGACAGCGCCAATCTTGTGCAGCGCCAGCATGGTGAGCCAGAACTGGTAGCGACGTTTCATGATGAGCATCACGAAGTCTCCCTTTCCGATACCTAACGAAAGCAGGTAGCTTGCCACCTTATTCGATTCACGGCGGATGTCAGCAAAAGTGAATCGGCGTTCAATCCCCTTGTCGTTGCACCACAGCAAAGCCAGGCGATCGGGCGTCTCTTCAGCCCACACGTCCATCACGTCATAGGCAAAGTTGAAGTTTTCAGGAATCACAAATTCAAAGTTCTTCTCGAAATCTTCTTGAGAGGTGAAGGTTGACTTCTTCAGGAACCTATCTAACATTGTATTGGTCATAGTTTATTGCACAAAAAAAATGCACACTTAATGTGTGTTGTGTTGCTTACGGGGTTCAAAATTACGAACAAATAACGGACTGAACAAATAAAAGTACGTTAAAATGAGCATTTTACACATAGTAGGGCTTTGTGTGTAAAAAATGGCAAAAAAAAATGCACACCTTAAAAAATGGTGTGCAAAAGCTTAGAAATATTTTTCCATGATACGTTGTGGCCTATTTTGGAAGAAAAAGGTGTGTAAGGGGATGGTGAAAGTGATGGATGTTCCCTCATCCAGCACACTATCCACCGTGATGGTTCCATTCCACAATTCCACCAATCCTTTGACCAG
>JBGUMY010000099.1:0-2169 GCA_045117095.1 Bacteroidaceae bacterium
TGTATGGTTGATGACCTCTTGGCTCACAAGACTGTGTTGGGGGAATTTTGGAGTCTGAGGCGGATGTTGTCTGCCAGGAAAGAGGCAACACTTTCTGAGGGGATGCCTGAAACTTTCAGCACGAGATTGTAGTTACGAGCATCGTAGCGTGACACATCGGCAACATTCTTGATAAATGTGTCGCGATCCTTATCGACACGATCCACAATCTTGGCAGCCTCTTCTATACTGAGATTCTCCTTTTGGGCAATTCGGCTGATACGGGCATCACGGTCAGCAATGATGAAAATGTGGAGGGCTTCGGGGTAGTCGCTGAAGGTATGGAAACCAGCACGACCAATGATGATGCAGCTCTCTTTCTCTGCCACCTCACGCATAAGACGCGCTTCAGCGTAATAAAGGGACATCGGAGTGAGGTCAGGTGTCATCTTGCGAGTCCGGAAAGCCCCAAATTGCTGATAAAATCGGCAGATGTCATCCCACCAATGAGGATTCTGTGCCTTGATGCGATCCAGTTTCTCCACAGTCATGCCATACTGCTCAGCGAGGCTTTCCAAGAGGGTGCGGTCGTACACCTTCAGCCCCAGTTTCTCACCCAGCATACGAGCTATACTTCCACCACCACTACCACACTCGCGGTTGATGGTGATGATGATTTTCTGTTGTTCCATCTCAGTTTTCATTTTATGTATTGTCAATCAATCGGGTTTGCCACACAAGGTAAAAGCCTTGAACAAATGCAAAGGTAGCACTTAATTCTAAGAAAGAAAAGAATTGAAGAGAAAAAATCACATCAAAGGGTATTTTTTATCTTCCGCAACCAGAAATAGAGGTTCTCCACACGAGAGAACAGTGCATAGGAACGGAAGGGGTAGTAGCCCAATTTGCGTTTGAGTGTCCAAGGAATACGATCGGGTTCGATGGTGGAGAGCATACGCTGGAACAGGGCTTGGATTTCCTGATGCTCAGATGGGGAAAAGGCTGCTTGATGCTGGTAGTAATACCAATAACAACCCACGAGATTGAGCCATCGGTGGGTCTCATAGAAATTGAGGATGCCTTGTTTGTCAGTAAGCGTCAGACCTTCCAACTGCTGCTTCATGGAGAGATTGGCAAGCATGTAGTCAAAACGACGGATGGACAAGGCGTTGGTCATGGAGGCTGCATGTTTCCGATAATAATAGCGACCTTGACAGAGCACCACCTTGGAGGAATTGAGATAGTGAAGACGCGTGGTATTGTCATCGCTGAAGAGGCGGCAGGAATCATCGAAGGGGAAACGTCGATGAATGTTGGCTTCGACCACATACAGTCCATGCAAAGACCAATCGAGGCTAAGACGGAACGCCTCTTCCCCACTCCACTCTGTCTGGGAGCCAGGCATGGGATACAAATCCTCGTGACCATTCTCTTCCTCGTGCTGAACGAGCTGCAGCACGGCACATTGGGCTTGGTTGTCCTTCAAGGATTGGTAAGCCAACTCCAAGGTGTCAGGTGCGAACCAATCATCAGCATCCAACATGGCGATGTATTCGCCACGAGCAAACTGAAGTCCCAAATTACGAGTCTTGGCTTGACCGCTGTTGACGGGGGTACGCAGCAACTGGAATCGGCTGTCAGTCTGCGCATAAGACTGCAAGATGCTGTAGGACGCATCAGTGGAGCAATCATCGATGCAGATGAACTGGCAATCCGTCAAGGTCTGACGCTGGAGTGAATCCAGACACTGCCTCAGATAGCGTTCAGCGTTGTACACCGCTGTCAGTACCGTCACTTTCGCCATAGACGCTTCTTGAGTTTAGCGAGAATTTGGGTCTCGCTTTTCAACACATAGAATGAGATGGAGGCAGAGGCCACCAATGCCACAGCCGTCAGCACTTTCATCCAAGGATTGGGATGCAAGGCTGTCACCACAGCGACCGTGAAACAGACGAACTGGAGCAGGTAAATCTTAGCTCGGTTGACATCGAACCGATAGCTATAACTGATGGCATAGACGATGTGGATGAGCAACATATCGAGGAACCCTGCCACGGAAAGTGCCCAGCCAGCCCCTTCCAGGCCCCAGAACTTGAAAGCATAGGGGATGGCCAAAGCAATCAAAATATCGTACACCAATTCGGTCATCATATACATGAGCGAATCACCCTTCGCCAACGGCAGATAAGC
>JBGUMY010000100.1:0-2956 GCA_045117095.1 Bacteroidaceae bacterium
ATGTTTTTTCAAATAAACCGAAAAATGTTTGGAGAAGTGAATGAAACCCCCTACCTTTGTAAAAAATATAGCAAACATGTCTATTGGATCCATGAAACGATCGGATTTTGAAATTATGGCGCCTGTGGGCAGTAGGGAAAGCCTTGCTGCGGCTATCAAGGCAGGGGCTAATTCCATCTATTTTGGCATTGGGAAACTGAACATGCGGAGTCACAGTGCCAATGCCTTCACCATCGATGATCTGAAGGAGATTGCGGCGATATGTCATGAGCATGGGGTGCAGTCGTACCTGACGGTGAACACCATCATCTATGGTGAGGACATCCCTACGATGCATGAAATTATCGATGCGACGAAGGAGGCGAAGATTTCGGCTGTGATTGCTTGCGATGTGGCTGTGATGACGTATTGCCGTGAGGTGGGTCAGGAGGTGCATCTGAGTACCCAACTGAACATCTCTAACATTGAGGCGCTGAAGTTTTATGCGCAGTTTGCCGATGTGGTAGTGCTGGCAAGGGAACTGAACATGTGGCAGGTGCGAGACATCTACCAGCAGATTGTGGAGCAGGACATTCGAGGACCGAAGGGGGAACTCATCAGGATAGAGATGTTCTGTCATGGGGCATTGTGTATGGCGATCAGCGGCAAGTGTTATCTGTCGTTGCAGAATGCGGGTAGAAGTGCGAACCGAGGAGAGTGTGTGCAGATTTGTCGGAGGGGTTATGAGGTGACGGACTTGGAGACAGGTACGCAGCTGAAGGTGGACAACAAGTACATCATGTCGCCTCGTGACTTAAAGACCATCCGCTTTATCGATGTGATGATGAATGCAGGGGTGAGGGTGTTCAAGATTGAGGGTAGGGCGCGAGGTCCTGAGTATGTCTATACGGTAGTGAAAGCGTATGATGAAGCGATTCATGCGGTGCTTGATGGGAGTTTCACGGATGAGAAGAAGGAGGATTGGGATCGAGAACTCAGCACGGTGTTCAATCGTGGCTTTTGGGATGGTTATTACCAGGGGCAGAAGTTGGGCGAGTGGTGTGAGGTGTATGGCAGCAAGGCGACGGAGAAGAAGGTGTATGTGGGCAAGTGTATGAAGTATTTCTCGAAGATTGGTGTGGCAGAGTTCCTGATTGAGAATGAGGATTTGCATGTGGGGGATAAGATTTTGGTGACGGGTACAACGACTGGCGCATTGATTCAGTCGTGCGACGAGATTCGCTTTGACTTGGAACCTGTAGAGATAGCCACCAGAGGCCAGCACATCAGCATCAAGGTGAATGACCGTGTGCGTGTGAATGACAAACTGTATGTGCTCCAACCTGCAGACAGGCTGACACAGCAGTAACAACATTTACTATTTGACCATTGACCATGTGGCAGGTTGTATTAAATAGTCATATATTGAAATCGAAAAATAAATTGTACACATTATAGATGGAAGAAGATTTTGACATAAGAGAGCAGCGGAACAAGAAGGACAAGGACTTTGAGAATGCCTTGCGTCCTCTGCGTTTCGACGATTTCAGCGGACAGAACAAGGTGGTGGAGAACCTGAGTGTGTTTGTGGAGGCTGCCCGATTCCGTGGTGAGCCTCTTGACCACACCTTGCTGCATGGCCCTCCTGGATTGGGTAAGACAACCCTCTCCAACATCATTGCCAATGAGTTGGGTGTGGGCTTCAAGGTGACGTCTGGCCCTGTGTTGGATAAACCTGGTGATTTGGCAGGCCTCCTCACTTCGTTGGAGGAGAACGATGTGCTCTTCATCGATGAAATTCATCGTCTCTCGCCTGTGGTAGAAGAGTATCTGTATAGTGCGATGGAGGACTATCGCATTGATATCATGATAGATAAAGGACCATCGGCACGGAGCATCCAGATAGACATCAGTCCGTTCACCTTGGTGGGCGCCACGACGAGAAGCGGGCTGCTGACGGCTCCCCTTCGTGCCCGTTTTGGTATTAACCTGCACCTTGAATATTACGATGCGGATGTGCTTACGAAGATTATCCTCCGTTCTGCCAAGTTGCTGGGTATCCCTTGTGCCTTCGATGCGGCTGGCGAGATTGCATCCCGTTCGCGTGGTACGCCTCGTATTGCCAATGCCTTGTTGAGGCGTGTGCGTGACTTTGCTCAGGTGAAAGGGAATGGCACCATCGATCTGCCCATTGCCCACATGGCACTCGAAGCCCTCAATATCGACAAATTCGGTCTTGATGAGATTGACAACAAGATTCTTACCACCATCATCGACAAGTTCAAGGGTGGTCCTGTGGGGCTTGGCACCATCGCCACAGCCATTGGCGAGGATACTGGCACAGTGGAAGAGGTGTATGAGCCGTTCCTCATCAAGGAAGGCTTCATCAAACGTACTCCTCGAGGTCGTGAAGTGACCGAACTTGCCTACAAGCATTTAGGTCGAAATCCATGGGCCAATCCTCACGACAAGACGGGTATGGGAAACCTTTTTGATTGAAAAAGAAGCATAAAGAGAACGTCTGATGAATGAGTCCTTCAAGTTGAACTTCGCAACTTGGAGGACTTCTTTTTGCTGCTTTTGCCATCTTTTTGAAAAAAAGTACACATTATATATATAGCGAGAAAAATATTTTTTCTACCTTTGCACCCGATTTGACTCATCAGGGTTGCGCCTCAGCATAGCTAAAACAAGTTTTGCTCTGCGTTCGGCTTGCCCTGATTTTCTTAAAAGCGATAGAACAAAGTAATCAGAATATATGCAGAAAAATTTAGTGATTGTGGAGTCTCCTGCCAAGGCGAAAACGCTGGAGAAGTTTCTCGGCAAGGAGTACAAAGTGATGTCGTCTTACGGACACATCCGCGACTTGAAAAAGAAGGAGATGAGTGTGAATCTGACAGATTTCTCGCCCGAATATGAGATTCCTTCTGATAAGGAGAGTGTGGTAAAGAGTCTTCGTAATGAAGCGAAGAAGGCA
>JBGUMY010000101.1:0-10927 GCA_045117095.1 Bacteroidaceae bacterium
GATACAAATCCTCACATTCCTTGGTGCTGTCACAGGAGGCATAATATAGTCCCATATAATAGCAACTTTGGGCATAATGGCGTAGTATTTCCAGATTGGAAGTCTGCCCTGCATGGGAGGCATCACGATAATACTCATAACTGCTTCGGATAAGTGTGTCACTGTTCACACCTTTTCCCAAACGGTTATCCATGGCTGTACGCAACAGACCATACCATGCCCCCACTGAACCGCTCAAACTCTCCGAATGAGGGATGCTGTCCAGACAAACCTCTGCACTATCAGCCTGAGTCGGAAGGTATGCCTCCGCCCTTTCAAGCAAACCCACAACCCTCTTGTCATCCGTACAACCAGACAACACCATCACCATCAAAACCAATATGTACAAAATTTTTCTCATCTGTTTTTCAGCATATCTAATGGGAATTTGTGGCAAAGGTAAGAAATGTTAATGACACCACAAAACAAATCCCCATTTTATTTTCAGTAAATGTCATCAGCCTCAGACACCATCGTCTGGAAGCTTTGCTTGGAGTCCCCATCAATGAGGGGGTGAAAGAAAAAAGGAGGGTGTGGAAAGAATGAAAGGTAAAGGTATGTTGGTGCCAACATGAATCATTGAGGTCATACTCATAATGGTTGCTTGAATTGCAATTTACAGCGTTTAGTTTGTGTTCTTGGCATGAAATAATAAAAAATACGTCAAGATGATGTCGGAATGAAATATAATTGCTATCTTTGCACCTGTAAAACAGGTGGACTTATGGCACAGGTATCAATGACAGTGAGGATGGACTCACAACTGAAACAAACGTTCGATGCTCTCTGCAGAGAGTTTGGCATGAGTGTAAACACGGCCATCAACATCTTCGCCAATGCTGTGGTGAAGACACGTAGCATTCCATTTCGGATAGGTGTTCCCCAAGATGATGTCAAAGACGAAACGCTAAAACGCTTTTGGGAATTCAAGACGAAGGTCGCTACAGACAATCGTCCGGAACTCACATTAGATGAAATCAACGAGGAAATCAGATTGGCTCGCGAGGAAAGAGCCATGAAAGAAAAAGAGAAGGTATGATATATGCGGTGATTGACACAAACGTTCTTGTGTCGGCTTATATTACAAAGAATCTAAATTCACCGACACTAAAAGTTTGGGAGGCTGTTTTGAAAGGACGTCTCACCCCTATTTATAGTGATGAAATCATTGATGAGTATTCCGATGTCTTACGTCGCAAGAAGTTTGACATCCCTGAGGATTTGATCAGAAACGCACTGGAGAGGATACTCACAAATGGTGTCCGTGGTGAACGCATATTAAGTGATGAAACATTTCCGGATCCGAAAGATGTAGTCTTTTATGAGGTGGCTCTATCAAAAGAAAATGCGTATCTGGTGACAGGAAACACAAAACACTTCCCCAAGACACCCATCGTGGTGACTCCTGCAGAAATGCTGGAGATTCTTCAGGCTCAGAGTTAAGGAAAACTGTACAAAAACACCCTCAGCGAAACCAAAATTGTGGGTGCTGAGGGAAATCAATATTCTATGAAATCTAAAATCTTTCAAATCTTCTTAATCCTTTTAATCTACCGCAAAGCGGTGTAGTGAACTACGCCGATAAATCGGCAGATTAAGAGGATTAAGAAGATTGTTATATTCAGTCTTCGACCTTGAACTCAGCAATACGGCAACGGCAGGAGTCAGGAACCCAGAAGCAGATAAAACCGCTCAGCGATCCATCGTAGTTGATGATGACCACCTGGAAATCCTGATAGGTGCCAGGATTCTGGATTTCATAGGTCTTCGATGCAGAATTGGCCTTGGGCAATGCGTCATCGCTGTTTTTATCTGCATTACGAGTGTCGATGTCAACCCAGTTGCCATCCGCATCCTTGCCTCTCAATATCCAGTACTTAGGATTTGAACCTTGATAAGAACTCCATTGATGACTGGTTGTTATTGTGTATGTCTTAGGCGTGATAGGTTTGCTGGCACTGAACTCGAACACCCATTCTATGGCATTTTCCCTCGCCTTGATGCTGGCATCCCAATCTGTGGTCAGGTTACCATCGAACAGGTATTTGACGTAGCCACCGCCGTCCTTGACACTCCTGAATGTGACTCCCTCCAGCGATGATTCATAGTCTGGCTTGAGGAATGCGAAGACACTCTTCATGTGTGCCAGCTGCATCTCCAGCAGGTCAGTCTTTGACTTACCGCTCTGCTTGACCTTGGCCACATAGTCTTCCAGCTGATTCACCACGGTCTTGGCATTAGCGATGTTCAACAACTCGATGTTAGGCAGATAGGTGCGTGTGTAAACGAGCGGCTTGTCGACTCCCTCCAGCTGGACGGTCACCACCACGAAAACCTCGTAGCAAGGTAACCACTTCTGCATACCACCTGCACTTTTACCACGGGCGAACATGGTGGGTTCCATCAGATACTCTTCATCGCCACGACCCACCAGACTATAGGTGAACCCGTTGCTGCTATCATAATTCTCGATAGTGGATGGATAAATCAAATCAAACGTTTCGCTGGCATCGAAGAGATAGTCGTAAAGCGGATTGTTGTTGTCGATGGGTCTGCTCCTCGTATGACTAAACTCCAACACGTCATCAGTCAGGTCGATGGGGTTATTCGATGTCAGACCGAAAGCCGTTCGATAGTTCTCGCTGGTGTCGTGTTTCGTGTCCTTGCGCACGCCGCAGAAGGCCTGCACATCCACCGATTTCACCTTGTCCTGTGGGAACACATTGGGGTTGAGTTCCACCTCGATGCTGCTTGGGTCGAAGATGCAGTAGTATGCAAAGTTGAAACCATTCTCATTCTTGAAGAGGGTGAATGGCGACGGCCTGTCAGGGTCGGTAAGGATATAGGCTGTGTAGTCATACTTGATGGAGGCGTCAAGCTGGTAAAGAACTGGCGTGTTCTTCAGATTCCAGATGCCCTGTCCGAGGGTCGTATTCGTCACATCAAACATATTCATGGGGATGTTGGGCTCAGAGAATCCGTTGATAGCCCTTGAACCAGAGACAAGCCCCTGAGTGGAGATGGTGCCATCGATGTACTGCTTGACCATGAAGATAGAATCGGGACCCTGGTTAGCCACAGTTGAAACAAAGTAGTACCCCCACTTGGCGAGTGAGACTCCCGCCTTGAAGGCATCCCCCCATTGGCCTCCGCTGATATTAGAGTAAAGGCCACCGATGGCACCTCCGGCATCGGAAACGACAGCAGTCAATCCTTCCAGCGAATTGAAACTGTAGTTGGTGGCAGGCACTTTTTCTTTGATCTGTGCATCGATGGTACTGCTCAAAGTGACAACATCTTTCTGCCAGCCGCACATCTGAAGACGCAACTGCTGGTTCAGCGCATGGAAGTTAGGACGATAGAGCGAGAAGTCTATATCGAAAGCCCACCATCCAACCTGTGGCGTGACATAGTTGTCTGTCGATTTCGATGACACCCAAGGTGTGACGAGTATAGACCCGTCGGCGTCGTTCATGCCAATGGCAGACTTGTTGGTGATGGTTCTGTCCATAGGCAGGCTGTAGCGCATGTTGACGTGCTGAAGCAAATCATCAGTCAGGATCACCTTCCAAGCGTGGTCATTAGCTCCGTTGGCATCAAAGTCCTGAGGCATATAGAAGAAGAACCGCAGGATGCCCGTGTACTTGTTGTAGACGGCGAAGTAATTGGTGTTGGTGTTAATGGTGCTTCCACAGTAATTGAGCACCAACTGCCATCCGTTCTCAGGTGTCACGTCATCACAGAAGTTAAACGGCAGGTTCGTGTTGGTCACATTATTGCTCCATGGAAGGGGAACGATGCTGAACTTATAGCCACCCACCGACTCAGGGCCTACACCGTCATAAAGGTAGATGTTCGACTGCTGGCGCCAGTTCTGCTGGGTAAACGAGCTGTCGTTGGGGTTGAAATACACATCGCCATCGCTCTTTCCAGAAAGTTTGTCCAATGTATTGTTCAACAACGCCTCGGCACTCTCAGGAGAGGCCATGTCCTGGCTGGTCACTTTATCCTTTAGCGCAACACCCACATTGTTCAGCACCTCCGTATGATTACTGCCCGTACTGGCGACACGGGTTATGGCTGGATGGCCGCTGTTCAGCGTCACCAGTTCATAGAATGAGTATTCATTCAGTAAGAACAGACCGTCATTCTGCGTTTTCTCATCCAAATCGTTCAAGGGGAAAGCAAGCAAATCGGCTGAAGATGCCCCGTCAGAGATGTTGCCATTGCCATCCTTATACGTGGTGGTGAAACCTTTCATTTTCTCACTTTGATCTTCGGTCAACTGAAATTCCTTGTCAAGGAAAGGCTCCCAACTACCTGACAAAGTGTCAATATCAAACTCACCGCTTTCATTGTAACGAAGCTCATAGATGGTGAAAGTGTTGTCTTCACGCAAATGCCACACGTTGATCTCATCTTTGTTCATCAGGTATTTGCTGATGTCAACATGAAATCCGACAAGGGCATTTTCCCATTCATCAAGGGTCATCTCTTGGGTGGGAGCTACGAAATTATCATCTTTCTCGCTGCAGGATGTCAGCGTCATTGTTGTGCCGCAGAGTGTCAGGATAGCGGTCAACACCAAAATTACTTTTTTCATTTTCAGGGGATATTTCATTAAATCCTATGTAAATCGGGTACAAAGGTACGAAAAACAAGCGAAAGATATCCGTGAACTTTTAGTTTTTAGCTTAAAAAGTCCTACCTTTGCAAGTTGAAAGCAAACAACAATCCAAACTATGCCAAAACAAGGACATCCACGAGGACTTTATCTGCTCTTTGTCACGGAGATGGCAGAGAGATTCTCCTACTACGGCATGCGTGCCGTCTTCACGCTCTATATGGTATCGGCACTTTTCACCATGGAGAGTGCCAGCGAGATATATGGCTACTACACGGGTCTGGTCTATCTCACCCCCCTGCTGGGAGGGTATATCGCTGACCGCTACTGGGGCAATCGGCGCAGCATCATCGTGGGCGGTCTGCTGATGGCGCTGGGGCAGTTCCTCTTGTTCCTCAGTGCCTCGTTTGTCCAGCCAGCCATTCAGACGGAAGGGGGAGCCATCAATCCTGCCATCGACAACCAGCTCTCCATCGTCTTCATGATGGGAGGGCTCTTCTTCCTCATCCTGGGCAATGGCTTCTTCAAACCCAACATCGCCACGATGGTGGGGAGCCTCTATCGGCCTGATGACAAGATGAAAGACTCAGCCTTCACCATCTTCTACATGGGTGTGAACGTGGGCGCCACGTTGGGGCCATTGGTGTGTGGCATCTTCGAAGGCGACTACCTCAATCCCACCCGATTCCAATGGGCATTCCTCTGTGCCAGCATCGTCATGCTTCTTTCCATCCTGCTCTTTAGCATACTGAAAAACAAATATATAGTCACCCACGATGGCATTCCTGTCGGCACAGAACCCACCCGTCAGGCGCAAGTCGAAAAACATCAGCTCACCGCCAAAGAGAAGCAACATATCGCTGTCATCTTCATCATCGCCCTGTTCGTCATCTTCTTCTGGGCGGCCTACGAACAGGCAGGCGTGTCGCTCACCTACTTTGCCGACCAGCAGACCGACCGTCACATCTTCGGCTGGGAGATGCCCACCAGCTACTTCCAGTCTTTCCCTGCCATCTTTGTCGTGTTGCTTGCACCCGTCATGTCGATGCTTTGGGAACTCTTGGGGCGTTGGGGTTGCGAACCTTCCTCGCCCATGAAACAAGCGATAGGCTTGGCGCTGCTCTCCTTGGGCTACCTCTTCATCGCCTTTGGGGTGAAAGACGTGTCGGACGGCACCAAGGTCAGTATGATGTGGCTCACAGGCCTTTACTTCATCCACACGTTGGGCGAACTCAGTCTCTCTCCCATTGGCCTCTCGATGGTCAGTCGCCTCTCTCCCAAGCACTTGGCCAGCCTCATGATGGGCATCTGGTTCCTCTCCTCTGCCTTCAGCAACATCCTTGCAGGCCAGCTCGCTGTCCTCTATCCCGACGGCTCCCCCAAGCTCCTTCTCGGCTTCATCCCCATCACCTCCCTCCACGACTTCTTCATGGTCTTCGTCTTCATGTCAGGCATCGCTGCCATCCTCCTTGCCATCCTCTCCCCTGTGCTGAACAGGATGATGAAGGAGGCATGAAATTGAGCCGTCAGCTCGTCGATGCTTCAACAACGGATTGCACTGATTTGCCGGATTCTACCGCGAGGATTTTCATTGCACGGAGCACCTTCTGTGCAACTGATTGCACGGATTCCAATGCGGTTTGTATTCGTGACGCTCATTGCCGCTGGCAACTTCGAGAAGTATGCACCCTTTCCGCATGGCATCCGTCAAAATCAGTCAAATCCGCTGTCCTTCTTGCAGGCGGGCGGCCTGCTTCTTGCAAGCGGCCGTCTTGCTTCTTGCAGGTCATCTTCTTGCTTCTTGAGGGGCTTCATGAATTAAGAGTTAAGAATTAAGAGTTAAGAGTTAAGAAAGAGTGGAATTGACAGGTAGGAGTTGAGAGTTGAGGGTTGAGGGTTGAGGGCTGGGAGTTGAGGGTTGACAGTTGAGAGAGCAGGCCGAATGGCTTCAATAACCAATAACCAATAACCTTTCCTTGAATTACGCTACAAATGTACGACTTTTTTCTGATGTGCGCAAGTGTTTTAAGATTTAATTTCGATTTTATTTTGTTTAGTTAGAAATTTGTTCTGCGCCGCATAATGTACCATTGTACCAATGTACCGTTTAGTGGTTTCGTATGTGATTGTAGCGTACCCTTCAAATAGGTTTATTATATATTATATATATAGTTATATATATAATATATAATAAAAGTTTATATCCCCTTACCTGCCCCCTCGTTTTGCGCACATGAATTTACCAAACGGTACATTGGTACATTGGTACATTACAATAGTTTTACGTGTACCTGCAAAAAAAAACTCTTTTGTTTGGTAGTTTCCTCAAAATGCCTTAACGTTGGCTACGCCTAAGGTACTGGCACTCGACAACCTTTAGAGCTCGACGGAGTCAATAAAAATATAAAATGAAAATTTTTTCCTTTTCTATTTTGTATTGTGCTCATTTAATAGTACCGTTGGCTACCAATGGAATAGACATACAGAACAAAAATAACTAAAAAGCGCGATCTTTGAAATCTTGATGAAGAAAAGTGGGGGAAAATTTGACAATCATGCAGAAAAGGTGTAACTTTGTGGCGTAAAAAAGGGCATCTGATAAACTGCAAGACCAGGCCAACAAGGTGGAGGAAGCATGGAGATGGTGAAATAAATGAAACAAAAAGTATGGAAGAACATATAACACCGCTGCTTGCAACCCTTCGTGAGCAGAAAGAGATGAAGATGAAAGGTGGTATCTATCATAAAACGCAGATAGACCTCACCTATAACTCGAACCATATCGAGGGTAGCCGTCTGACGCATGACCAGACGCGCTATATCTTTGAGACGAATACCATTGGTGTGACTGCTGACGAGACGGTGAACGTAAATGATATCATAGAGACGGTGAACCATTTCCGTTGCATCGACCTGATTATCGACAAGGCTGAAGAACCGCTTTCGGAAGAACTGGTGAAAACGCTGCATGGAATCCTGAAATCAGGCACATCCGACAGCCGCAAGGACTGGTTTGCCGTAGGCGACTACAAACGGCTGCCTAACGAAGTGGGTGGTGAGGCAACGTGTGAGCCAGAACGTGTGCATGAGAGTATGCAACGACTGATAGAAAACTACAATGCCAAGCAGCAGCACACGTTAGAAGACATCCTCGATTTTCATGTCCGTTTCGAGAAGATACACCCGTTCCAAGACGGTAATGGGCGTGTCGGTCGTCTCGTCATGTTTAAAGAGTGCCTGCGTAGTGGTGTCGTCCCCTTCATCATCACCGACGAATTGAAGATGTTCTATTATCGTGGTCTGCGCGAGTGGGGGCATATCGATGGCTATCTTACAGACACCTGTCTCTCTGCACAGGACAACTATAAAGCCGTACTCGACTATTTCAGAATCAAGTATTAATGAGAAGTTTTTGAATAAACAAGATATGGACGAACAGCAAAATATCATCATATATCGGACAGCTGACGGGCGAGCATCAGTAGCCCTTTTTGCTAAGGATGGCAAAATATGGCTGAACCAGCAACAGATGGCAGAACTTTTTGCCACCTCGAAGCAATTGATTAGCCATCATATCGCTAACATACTGAAAGAAAAAGAATTAAATAAAATTTCAGTTGTCAAACAATATTTGACTACTGCTGCTGACGGCAAGAATTATAAAAGCGCAAACAGGTGGAGGCGCAAACAGCTGATGCTGATGACCTGAAGATGCTGGAGGATTTGGAAAGAAGAGTTTTGGAACAAGAAGATAATAAACTATGAACGAAGCTGAAACCTACATAAAAAAAGGACACTATTTGTCCCCGTAATGGCCATAGGCAGTAGGCGCATGCTATCTCATCAACTGATTGAGATACTCTTCTGCTGTGTACAAAGGCAATTGGCTAAACTCAAGAAAGTCTTTCTTGTTGTTAGTGATAATGGCATCGCTTTCTGCTGCATCTGCTCCTTGTCTGTTCAGATAATAGTCAAGAAGTATATTTGTGTCAAGAAAAACTCTTTTCATTTGCTTAAGATATATTTCAAACGATCATCTTGGGCTGCATCTTCCAACGTCAGATGTCCCATACCACGTAAACGCCTGAATGACGCAGGTAGCTTTGACGTGCTTTCCCGATCGATATTGCTCTTGGCTTCAGTTGGGCGTTTGGCCTCTTCTTCCATACGAAGAGAGTCCATCAAGAAATTGATGATGGCATTTTTATCACTTGCGTTCATCTCTTTCATGACTCCCAAATATGGAGCCATCGGAGTGGCTTGTGCTCTTCTTACTATTGCTGTCATGACCCTTTGTTTTGATTTTTCGATGGCAAAGGTAGTGCATTCAGCAATAACAACCAAATTATTTCAATAAAAGTTCTCAAAAAGTCTATAACAACAAAAGGAATACAATCATTTCGAACTGAAACGAAGAACAAAGGATAATTATGGAAATATTCCATTTTATTCCGTCCAAATACTTGCATATATCAGAAAAAATGCGTACCTTTGCACTATCAATAATACCCATAAAACCGCTGTATTTGAATATGAAAACAACAATGAAACTTTTGATACTGGCAACCCTGCTGATGACGGCTGTAGCTGGCAGGGCACAAGAACGCACTCAGGTGGTCGAGACCACATCTGGAAAAGTGCAGGGAATCATGCAGGAGGGCACAATGGCCTTTCTGGGCATCCCTTACGCAACGGTGGAGCGCTGCATGCCTCCCAAACCCGTGAAGGCTTGGACGGATGTGAGGAACTGCGACCATTGGGGGCCACAGGCGATGCAACAGGTGAACCGCCCCATGTCGGAGGATGAGATGTCGGAGCAATGCTGTAGGTTGAATGTCTGGACACCCTACATCCAACACCGTCCTGCAGGCGCGCAGATCAGGCCTGCAGCGGGCAAGCCTGTGATGGTGTGGCTGCATGGTGGCGGATTTGACAGCGGCACACCTGCATGGGATCCAGGCATGTGTCTGGCGAAAAAAGACGTGGTGGTGGTGAGTGTAGCTCACCGTCTGAACATCCTCGGATTCCTCGACCTCTCGACTTGTGGCGAGAAATACAAGTACTCAGGCAATGTGGGCATGCTCGACGTGGTGCAAGCGCTGCAATGGGTGCATGACAACATCAAGAAGTTTGGTGGCGACCCCTACAACGTGACCATCTTCGGCGAGTCGGGCGGTGGCGGCAAAGTGGGCACATTGCTCTGCATGCCTCCTGCAAAAGGACTCTTCCACAAGGCTATCATCATGAGTGGCACCATCCTGAACGTGAACACGAAGGCGATGACAGAGGAACTGGGTGAGGCCGTGCTGAAGGAATTAGGCATCGACAAGGCAGACGTGGATAAAATCAAGGATGTACCTTACAAGGAGCTGTATGCCGCTGGTCAACGGGCTATGGCTGCCAGCATCGGCACGCGCCGTCCTGGCACTCCGATGATGTGGGGATTCGGCCCTACGCCTGATGGGGAGACCTTGGTGCAACAGCCCTTCCAACCTGGATTTGCCGACTTCAGCGACAATATCCCCATCATGATTGGCACTACCTTCAATGAGTTGCAACGCCAACGCTACAATGCGCCCATGACGATGGAACAGGCACGTGCAGAACTGCAAAAGACCTTTGGTGACGAGACCGCTGCCTACATCGAGGCATTCAAGGAAGCTTACCCGCTCCTGTCTGGGTCGAAAGAACGTCTGCCCCAAGACCTGCTGAGCATCGACTGGCTGTTCCGTCCTAAGACCATCATCACCGCTGATGCCATTGGTGGCAAGCGCAAGGCTGACACGTATGTATATATGTTCACCGTCAACGAGTCTGGAACTCAAAATGAGCCCAAAGGTTCAGCACACGGCGCCGAACTGAAGTATTGCTTCGACGTGCTCCACCACTATTCCGACCAGCTGTCAACCAACACGCTCGAAACGAACAAATACTGGGCTGACACGATGAGCAGCATTTGGGCAAAATTCGCGCACGACGGCAATCCCAATGTCCAAGGTATGTTCCCCCAGACTTGGGAACCCTACACCAAGGAAAATGGCGAACTGATGGAGATGGGCGGTACCCAACCCACCCTACACCACAATCATGACCGTAAGTTAGAAGAAATCATCGACAGGCACTGCTTCAAACAGTTGGATGAATTCAGAAAGACTCACTAATCAGCGTCTTTGAGCACAGGGAATTTTCGTCTGAAATCACGAAGTTTTTGGAGGTCGAGTTCGACGGTGATGGCAGAATCCTCTTCCAAAGGACAAGCCGCCA
>JBGUMY010000102.1:0-6351 GCA_045117095.1 Bacteroidaceae bacterium
ACAACACGGTGGAGGTGACAAATGAGGTGAAGCCTGTGGTGACAGACGTGAAGAAAGTGGATGTGAAGACCCAGGCAGCAGACACGAAGGTGACCCACTACTCGATGCAATATGCTGTAGAGGGTCAACCCCTGAATGAGTATGTGCCCGAACCGCTGGGCGACTATGAGAGCGAAGCCGTGTGGAAGGGCAACAAGAAGGGCTACGTGCATCTGAGTGGAGGTGTGTTAGGTAGTGTGGATGGCAAAGCAGCTTATCAGTTCGACTTGGCAGAGAACGATGCGCTAACGCTGGATTTGTCGCTGAAGGGATTCAACGGTAAGGCAAGAAAGAATGGGTTCTTCCATCCGAGGGATTGGAAAAGTCGTTTCTATCAGAATCGTTCGGCTCTGAAATTCAACCACCATTTCGACAATGGTGTAGACTTTTTTGTGAAAGGCGCCTATGAGAACCACCTCTACAACTACATGGTAGAAGCAGGCGCAATGGATAAGCAGCACGATGTATTGGGCAATGCTTTGATAGGCTTCACGCCGTATGAGGTGAACAACTTCAGCATTGAGGCTTCGGCAGGAGTGGATTTCTTCAGCCAGAATTATCGTACCAGCCTTGAAGACAAATTGGGGGAGACGCTGTTGCATGCAGATGCTGATGCGGCTTATGCGTTCAACGATCAGCACAGCGTGGGCTTAGGATTGGGATTCTTCCATTCGGCATACGGCAACAAGGAACTGGAAGGCATCACCCGATTGCGTTTCACTCCACATTATTTATATAGTACGAACCTATTTGACTTGCAACTGGGTCTGTTCGTCAGCACAAAAGGAAACGTGGCGCCTGATGCTTCGTTCACCTATCATATCAACCCCAAAAGCGATGTGTTTGTGGGCGTGTCAGGTAGTGAGGTTGACAACACCTTCCGTCTATTCTCTGCCGAGCATCCCTATTTTGCGATGTTAGATATTCCGGGCAAGCAGAAGATGGAGGCAGCCTTCTATCAAGTAGAGGCAAGCGTGGGGTATAGGTTCAAGGACTTCTATGGTCTCAGCGGTCAAATCTGCGGTACGTATCTGCAAGGGAAAGATGAATTTGCGGCAGAATGGTTAGACACCGACATACGAGGCCATCAGGTAGGTTGGATTGAATTCTACAAATGTACGGACTTCACCATTGACGCAGACTTCACCTATGCCTATGAAGACATTGTGAAGCTGGATGCCAAACATCAAATCTTTCTCGAGAAATGGGAAGGAGAAGGGGAATCTCGATGGGTGAAAGGCAACTACACTACGCCTGTCTTCTCTATGAATTGGAAAGCCGATGTGAAACTGATGAAAGGTTTCTACTTTGGTCTTGACTGGCGATATGATGTTTACCATCAGGAGGACATCGGCACAGAGGATGACCCTCAGTACAAGCGTCCTTACACCATCAACTTAGGTGCCAGCCTTCGCTACACATTGCCCATCAAACAGCCCATCACCCTCTTCGTGAAAGGCGACAATTTGATGAATCAGAACTTTGACCGCTACTACGGCTATCGCAACATCGGCGCGAACTTCTTGGGTGGGTTTGCCCTAAGTTTTTAGGTCCATTTTGCTCCATCGAACACCATCGGTGAAAAAAAATGGAGAATTATTTGGCAGAATATAAGAAAAGCCGTACCTTTGCACACGGAAAAAGATTGGAAGGGTTCCGACATGAAGAGTGTCGGGATTCTTTTTCTTTTCGTCCTCAAAAAAAAGAGATTCTAATAACGACTAAACCTTACAGGAAATTCATTATGGCTTATATGTCACAAGAGGGCTACGATAAACTCCGTGCCCAGATTAAACAACTGGAGGAAGTGGACCGTCCAGAGGTAATCCGTCAGATTGCTGAGGCACGCGAGAAAGGCGACCTCTCAGAAAATGCAGAATATGATGCGGCAAAAGAAGCACAAGGTAAATTGGAAACGAAGATTGCCGAGTTGAAGGCCATCCTCGCTGACACAAAGATTCTTGACCCCTCGAAACTCACCAAAACGGATGAGGTGCAGATCCTCTCGAAGGTGGAACTGAAGAATGTGGAAAATGGCATGAAACTTGTTTATACCATCGTGAGTGAGGGTGAGGCCAACCTGCGTGAGAACAAGATTTCCATCAAGACTCCTATTGCACAAGGACTCCTTGGCAAGAAGGTGGGCGATGTAGCTGAAGTAACCGTACCACGCGGTGTGATGAAGTTTGAAATCATGAACATCACTTTTGGATAAAACTATGAGCATTTTCTCTAAGATAGCAGCAGGAGAGATTCCCTCCTACAAGTGCGCTGAGAACGATGAGTTCTACGCATTCCTCGACATCAATCCGTTGGTGAAAGGCCACACGCTGGTCATTCCACGCCGTGAGGTAGATTACATCTTTGACCTGGAAGATGATGAATTGGCACGCTTCGAGGTGTTTGCCAAAAAGGTCGCTGTAGCCATCAAGGCAGCTTTCCCTTGCGTAAAAGTGGGTCAGGCTGTGTTGGGACTTGAAGTACCCCACGCACACATCCACCTCATCCCCATGCAGAACGAGAAGGACATGAATTTTGCCAATCCCAAACTCAGTCTTCCTGCTGAGGAGATGCAAGCTATCGCCGACAAGATCTACAAGGAGTTCTCAAAGTAATTCACGATAAGACGCCGTTCAGTCGCTCCCATGTTGACGCAGCAAGAATGTGATTTCCTCCACTCCTGCATGCAGGGTACCATTATCGAGACTTTAGGCATCCGTTTTTTGCCTACTGACGATGATGTGGCGGTGGCTGAAATGCCTATCTCCCCTCAGACACGTCAATATCTGGGCGTATTGCATGGAGGCGCTTCCCTCACGTTGGCAGAAACCATCGCAGGTGTGGGATCTCTCCATCTGACCAACTATGATGAAACCCTCGCTGTATGTGGCACAGAAGTGAATGCCAGTCATGTTGCGATGTCAGCCACAGAGGGAAAGGTCTATGGGAAAGCGCGTCTGATTCATGCCGGCAAGAGCACACATGTGTGGAATGTGGACATTGTGGGAGAAGATGGCACCATCATCTCTGCTGAGCGAGTGACGAATCGGATTATCAAAAGAAAGTAACTTTCAACCTCATCAAGGAAAGAACAACAAGAAAAAGGGGCTTCTCTTCACCGAGCTGCCCCTTTTTTCGTGCCGAAGCACGAAATCTTTTCAAGAGAATTGAACCTAAGTTCATTTGCCGTTGGAAAATCCTCCGTTGGCGTGAAGGTAGTGGCTTCACAGCAACACCTTCAATAGTTTGTTTGGTTTAGTTAAGCATTAATTGTTTATATAGATCAAAAGCAAAAGTTCTATCGTACTGGATTTCGTCCTGAGCGGTGATGCTGAGAATGGAATCGTTCGTGGCCTTTATCTCAGCCTGACTCACATCCTTCACACGAATGGTTTGCTGCACATCCCCTGTCTTGATGTAGGGGTCAACAGCCACCATGTTGCTGTTTTCTTCTGCTTCCTGCTCACCAATGGCATGTTCAGCAGCACGTCCAACAGTCAGCGCCATCGCCACCACAGCCGCAGCCTTGAAGAAAGGAGCAAAGTGATGGGTGGTCATCTTGATGAGACGCGTCTTGGCTACTTTCTCCTCTTGGGGCTCTGCAGCCTCCAAACGTGCCATCATGCGCTCGTCGAAATCCTCACCCAACACTTCCTCTTTGGCTGCCACCTCATACTTGAAGAGGTCGGCATATTGAGCCAAATGTCCAGGCACATCCTCTTGCGAGAAGAACGAACGCAGAATCTGCTCCTCCTGCAACGTGGTGGTGCAAGCGAAGTAACTTTCGATGAGTTGTTCGATGTACTTGTAGTCCATTTTGAGTGAGTTTTTTAATACGCTTCTATACTAACGACGGATGAGAAACGAAAAAGTTACAAGAAAAGCGACTTTTTTTGCAAAATTTTTTCTTTCATCTCTTTCCTCGCACGAAAGAGCGATACTTTTACATCTGATTCTGAGATGCTTAACACGGTTGCAATCTCTTGATAAGTTTTTCCTTCAATATCTCTTAATTGAATGATAGTGCGTTGTTTTTCAGGCAGGGAGTTGATAACATCAACAATAAAACTGGTTGTTTCCTGACGCATCAACCTGCTGTCTGTACCTCCTTGTCCCTCATCTGGACGGTCATGCTCCTCATCGTTAAACGACACATGTTGGTTGTCCATCTTCTCTTTCCTGTCGATGGAGAGATTTCGAGCCATAGTCAGCGCAAATGCCTCGAGGTTCTCCACCTGATTCAATTCATCACGACGCTCCCACAATCTCACCAATGTATCTTGCACAATGTCCTCTGCTTCCTCCTTGTTCAGGACGATGCGTAACGCTGTACGGAAGATGATATTCTTCAGCGGAAGTATGTCGTGTTTGAAATCCACAAAAAAGAGTTGAAGAGTTAAGAGCTGAGAATTGAGAGTTAAGAGTTAAGAGTGATAATGGTTCCTTTTGTACCATCGATAGCATCAGCCTTGGTGATGATGACTTTCTTCACACCAGCCTTCACAGCTTCGAGGGCATTCTCTATCTTGGGAATCATGCCACCACTCACGATACCATCAGCCTTCAACTGCTCAAAACTCCCTGCCGTAATGGAAGGAATGACTGAAGCCTCATCTTCCGGATCAGTCAACACACCAGCATGCTCAAAGCAGTAGATCAGCGTCACGTCGAAATAAGAAGCCAAAGCTTTGGCCGTCTCACCAGCGATAGTGTCTGCATTCGTGTTCAAGAGGTTGCCCTGCTTATCATGGGTCAGAGGAGCCATCACAGGTACGACCCCCTCTCCTATCAAGGTGGCAAGCATCTTTCCGTCACATTGATCCACGTCTCCCACAAAGCCGAAATCCACCATCTGCTCTGTGCCGTCCTCCATCGTCACCTTCTTCAAAGGACGTTTGTGCGACTGCATCACATTCATATCTGCACCTGTCAAACCCAACGCATTGATACCACACGCCTGCAAACGTGCCACGATGTTCTTGTTGACCAAACCGCCATACACCATCGTCACCACACGCAGCATCTCCTCGTCCGTCACCCGTCGGCCGCCAATCATCGTGCTTTCAATGCCCAATTGTGTCGCTATCCTGGTGGCTGAACGCCCACCTCCGTGCACCAGCACTTTCGCTCCTTCGATGGCACTGAAATCCTTCAAAAGCTGTTGCAAGGTGCTTTCGTCCTCCACAATCTTGCCTCCAACTTTAATCACAAAACAAGTTCTTGGGGTTTTCACCCCAAGTGGCTCTTCCATTTTTTTCATTGTACTTATCTTATTAAAATGTCATCCTATTTCCCAAAACTGATACCAGCAAATGGATGCGTCTGAACTTCGAAGAGGGTCGCTACCACTTCAATCTCCACCAATGCGTTCTTAGGCAGGGTCTTTACGGCTACAGCCGAACGTGCTGGATAAGGTTCGTGGAAGAACTCAGCATAGACGCTGTTCATTTCGGCAAAATCATCCATGTTGGCCAAGAACACGGTGGTCTTCACCACATTCGACATCGACAATCCTGCTTCATCCAAGATGGCTTGAATATTCTGGAGAGACTGTCTTGTCTGCTCCTTCACTCCTCCCTCTGGGAAAGTACCTGTCTGAGGGTCAAGACCCAACTGGCCTGATGTGTAGACAAACTCTCCTGCCTGAATGGCTTGGCTGTAAGGACCTATTGCCCCTGGAGCCTTCTTTGTACTGATTGCTTTCATAAATTCATTTTGATGATGATGCAAAGGTACAATTAAGTGAGGGAAAAACCAAATAATATTTGACTTTTCCGAACAACAGAAGAATTATAGGTACTGATTATTCCTTCTGACCTTCGATTTTCACGCAAGCGGTGACGGTGAAGGTGACGAGGCAAAAGGCCATCACGAGCCAGAAGAAATTCTGATAGCCAATGTTCTCCGAGATAAGACCTGAAACCATACCAGGGAGCATCACGCCACCAAGGTACTGGCCTGCGGTGCAGATGGAGAAGACTGTTGTGGAGTGTTCGCCACGAGAGAAGGTGACGAGGAAAAGCGTATATGCTGCAAAACCAAGACCATAGCCAATCTGCTCGATGCAGACGCAGGAACCGATGAGCCACAGGTTGTCGGTGGGGCAATAGCTCAAATAGACATAGACTATGTCGGGCAAAGTGATGCAGAGCACGAGCGGCCAGAGGCACTTCTTCAAACCCCATTTCGACACAGCCCATCCACCGACGATGCCACCAAGCAGCAAGCCAATGACGCCCAATGTGCCATAGATGAAGCCGAAATCCACATCGCTCAAGCCCAAGCCACCTTCGGCTGAGGTGCGAGTAAGGA
>JBGUMY010000103.1:0-3282 GCA_045117095.1 Bacteroidaceae bacterium
GAGCGTATGTTCTCGCTCTATGCCCCTGCCACATTCCTCTCCCTCTTCATTGATGACTGCATCACTCGAGGACGTGACTACTACAGCGGTGGTGCTCGCTACAACACTACTTATATTCAATGTACAGGTCTCGGCACTATCACCGACTGTCTTTCCACACTGAAGAAGCATGTCTTTGAGGACAAGAAGTTCACGATGGATGAACTGCTCAACGCTATTGCTTGCAACTGGGGTAGAGACGAAAACTGTCAACTGTCAACTGTCAACTGTCAACTAGAGAAAACGCGTCAGTTCATCATGAACCGCACCCCATTCTTCGGTAACGATGATGACTATGCTGACGATATAGCCGTGAAGGTGTATAACGACCTCGTGGCAGCTATTGAGGGACATCCCAACACACGTGGTGGCAAGACCCAGCTCAATATGCTCTCTACCACTTGTCACAACTATTTTGGTTCTGTTTGTGGTGCTTCTGTCAATGGCCGTTTGGCACACTTCGCCATCAGCGACGGCACTTCCCCTGCACATGGTGCTGACACCCACGGTCCTACAGCTGTCATCAAGTCGCTCGGCAAACTCGATCAGACTCTCTCTGGCGGCACCCTGCTCAATGTACGTTTCGTGCCCACCCTTCTCAAACGTGATGAAGACCTTCGCAAACTCGTCTCCCTCATCCGCACCTACTTCAACATGGGGGGACACCACATTCAGTTCAACATTGTCGATACCCAAACTCTCCTCGATGCTCAAAAGCAGCCTGACGACTACAAAGACCTCCTCGTCCGCGTAGCCGGTTATTCTGACTACTTCAACGACATGACTGAACAACTCCAAAACGAAATCATAGCTCGTACCGAGAACGAGGAATTCTAAATAAGGACATCCATGAGAAAATAGGACACATCATCCATCGTGGCGTTGCTGATGGGCTGATGGGGCATGAGGCGATGGCGCAACGGCAAAACAACGTAGGCGACATCGGTGAGCGTAAAGCCACCCAACAAGCACCCCAAGAAGAAATGGCATTCAAAGAATCAGAACACAAAAAGAGAGGGCGAAACTCACGTTCAGCCCTCTCATCGTTTTCACCTATTATATATTACTATCTAATCAAATCTCAATAACAATCCTTGTACGTTTCATTAATAGGCTAATCTAACTAAATCCGACACAAAGGTACGTCCTTTGTGACTATCAGTATGACACAATTGTCTAAATGAATAGGAAAATCGTGCAGATGTTGTCTCCTATAACAAATTTCGTACGATTTTCTTCGTTGGCTGTACGATTTTTTCATTATCTTTGCAAGAAAGAATGAAATAATATGTCTTATCGCCATCATCTATTCATCGTTTGGTTGCTGCTTGGAACTCTCTCCATCGCTTCAGCCCAAGAGGATAATCCGCTCAACATGTCGGTGTCGTTCTCCTATCTCACCATCAATGAAGGACTCTCTTCCAACACAGTACGTGCCTTATTGCAAGACAAGAAAGGATTCGTCTGGATCGGTACCAGTCGAGGACTGAACCGCTACGACGGACATCGGATGGTGTCCTTGCGGAAAACACGTGCCATCTCTGTCACTTCGTTGGCAGTATGGGGCGACTCCCTTTGGGTAGGTTCGGACAATGGACTATATTTGTATCTGCTTCGGACGGACAGCATCAGGAAGTACCCGATCCCATCTCAAGGTGAATCGTCGGGAAGTCTGAATGTGGCAGATTTGAAGATAGATGCGAAGGGCATGCTCTGGATGGCTACGATGGGACAGGGCATCTTGTGTCTGAACACTGCAACGAATGAATGCCGTTCTGTGCCTGTACCTCAAGATTCGAAGTCTTACGGCTGTGTGTATGTGGACAAGAAAGGTATGGTGTGGGCAACAAGCAACTGGGCAGCAAGCAACCTCGTCAGATATAATCGGGAGAAGAAGAGGTTTGAAGCCCCTTTTGGAGAGACTAGAGGGGGGCTTGCCCTAACGGAAGACTCCTCAGGCAGGATGTGGTTGGGTGCATGGGACGGCAGTGTCACCCGTATCGATCCCTCAAGCCATCAGGTAGAAGTGATACTGACACCTTTGGAGTCGCAAATGCAACATATCCACAGCATTTTGGCACTGACGAGCAACTGCATGCTGATAGGCAGCGATAAAGGGTTGGCCTTAGTGGATGTGTCCTCGAAACAAGTGCGTCTGTGTCATCGCGGCAGTTCATTGTCCAACGCCCTCAGCGACAACTTTGTCTATCCACTCATGCAGGATCGGGAAGGTGGCACATGGATTGGCACCTACTACGGAGGCGTAAACTACACACATCCCGTATCGGGCAATTTCACGTCCTATATCCATACGGATCATGACAACTCCGTATCGGGCAATGTGGTCAACCACTTCTGCGAAGACCGTAAGAACCGTCTCTGGATTGCCAGCGACGATGGGGGCTTGTGCTATTACACGCCTGACAACGGACAGTTCACCAAAGTAGCGCTCGCCCAACAGGGAGAGGAACATAATGTCCATGCCCTCAGCATGGATGAAGATTGGCTCTATGTAGGTACCTATGCACAGGGAATGGATATCGTGGATATCAACACGATGGCCGTGACCCATGTGCCCCGTTTCGTGGATGAGCAGGGAAAGTACTTCGATGCCAGTTCGTACGCCATCTGTTGTGACCGCCAACACCGCATCTGGGTCGGCACATTTCACGAGGTGGCGCTCTATCATCCCGACACACGCACGTTCAGCGATGTGCAGTCAGTAGGGGGGCCAGTGATGGATATCGTGCAAGACCATACCGATGCCGTATGGGTGGCGACGGAAGGCAATGGCTTGTGGGCTTGCAACAAAACAGGCAAGTGGAAGCATTATTGGGACTTCGAGGGTCAAGAGGATAGCGATGATGCTTTGATGTCGGCTAATAGCCTCTTTGAGGACGGACAAGGAACACTGTGGGCAGGCATGACGAACGGGCTGTTCCGCTATGACCGTGAGGGTGATCGTTTCCTGAAGGTGCCACTCCTTCAGGAGGAGGTGTCCATATATGGCGTAACGGCAGTAGAGGGACATCTGTGGCTCACCACCTCGGCTGGGATTCTCTGCTATTCGTTGACGAAGCAAGAGGTGGCGCAAATCTATAAGGGAGGCGGCAATATCGCCAGCATCGATTTCTTGCCAGACGCCATTTTCAGGGGCTACGACGGCAAAGTATATTTAGGCACGACCAACGGATTCGTAGCTTTCATGCCCCAGTATATGCATCGTAACGAGGTACAGCCTCA
>JBGUMY010000104.1:0-4142 GCA_045117095.1 Bacteroidaceae bacterium
CTGGTAGAGCACGCCGTTGCCACAGGAGAACTCGGGGTCTTTGCCTGTGTATTTGGTGATGGTGAAGAGGTTGTTGCTCTCAGCCCAGATGGTGAGTCCCTGAATCCAAGAGAGATTGAGGGGCAGTTGGTAGGAGAGGCGTACCTTCTTGAGTTTGAAGAAAGAACCGTCCTCAATCCAACGGTCGGAGAAGCGTTCGTTGTTAACCCAATTGTCTGATTCAGCAGACATCACGCGTGGCAGCAGGGCATTGTCGCCTTCGCAAGTCCAACGGTTGACTGCGGCAGTGGTCTGGTTGTAGAACGTATTGAGCGATTCGAGTTGACTGCGCTGATAGTTGTAGATGTCGTTGCCCACAGAATACTTGAAGTTGAAGTCGAGGCTCCAACGCTTGTAAGAGAAGTTGGTGTAAACCGTTCCGTAGATGGATGGGTTGGGGTCGCCAATGACAGTCTTGTCGCTTTCGTTGATGATGCCGTTGCCATCCAAATCGACAAAGTGCATATCACCTGCCGAGAAGTTGCGGTATGGGTTCTTCGTGATGCCTGTAGGATACTTCAGATAACCGTCGTTTGTGGCTGTAGTGGCGGAAGATGCTTCTGCATCGGTGGAGAACACTCCTGCAGTCTTGTAGCCATAGAACATACCTGCTGGGTTGCCTACAGATGTGAGCACCTCTGCACCATAAATCTTCGAGACGTAGTCACCCTCTGGCAGCGAAGTGATCTTGTTTTTGTAGTGCCCCATTGTAGCACCGATTTGCCACTTAAAATCTTTCATGTTGATAAGAATGACGTTGGCTTTCACATCCACACCTGTGTTGCGCAATGAACCATCATTGCAGAGATAGTTGGCCAAACCTGAGAGGTAGTTGATGCTCTTGAGGGTGAGAAGGTTGTGGGTGTTGGAGAAGAAAACGTCAGCACCAACCTGTACACGGTTGTTGAAGAATGAACCGTTCAGACCGATGTTCCAGCGGCGTGTGGTCTCCCACTGGATGGCTGGATTCTCGATGTTCTCCAACTGGAGAGCGGTCGCTGTCTTCAAGAAGGTGTAAGACTTGAAGTAGGTACGTGCAGCGGAATAGTCGATATTGTCATTACCTGACTCGTCGTAGCCTGCTGAAAGTTTAAGGTAGTTGATAGGACGAATCTGCTGCATCCAAGGTTCATTGCTGATGACCCAACCTGCCTGGATGCTGGGGAAGATGCCCCACTTCACACCAAAGAGCTTGATGCCTTCTTTGGTTTCGTGACCAAAGCGTGAGGATGTCTCAGCAGAGAGGGTCCCTTCGAGGATGTAGGTGTTCTTTATCGCCCAACGAGCCTGCAAATAGTAGGCGAGATTGTTCCAAGAGTCCTGATTGCCTTCCACTGAACGGAACTTGTTGGAATTCGTCTGATTAGGCATCTTATCATTACCCGTATTGTAAGAACGCATGTAAGAGTCTGAGAAGCTGTTGCTGGTGAAGCGCAAGCCACCAAATGCCATAATGTCGTGCATGCCGTAGTTGCGGTTCCAGTTGAGACGGAAGTCTTCATATACGCTGGTTTCCTTCGAGAAGAGCGACTTTACCACTGAGGTCACATCGCCGTAGCCTTCGTAATTGAACATTGGGATACCAGCCTCTGGCAGGTAGTATTTCTCATTGGAACGGTTCAACTGGTAGGCAAAGCGGTTCGTAATGGTGAAGTACTTGTTGACTTCCCACTTCGGCATGATGTTGAGGTTGAACTGAGTCACCTCCTGACGGTTTTTGTTGTCGCCATCACCATTCTCAAGAATCCAATAAGGGTTAGCCAAGGCTGTATTTGTGCCGTACAGGGAAGCGAAGTTGAAGGGGTAATTGTCATCGTCAAGATACTTACCCGCATAAACAGAGGAGAGATGGAGTGTTCCATCATCGCCAGTGTAGTAGCCATACTTCGACAGGAATGGTGCTTGGATGAGACCGAGCACGTTGGGCGACGAAATGGTGCTGGAGGTGTAGGATTCAGCCCAGCCGTTGTCGCGCAAGTTGTACGCCAGTTTGGAGTAGGCGAGGTCAAGTTGTGTCGAGAGGTTCTTGATGAGTTTGATGTCGGTGTTAAAACGAATGTTCAGACGGTCGAAACCATTCTTCTTGGCAGTCGATTTCGAATTTGTGTAACCCAACGAAAGGTTATACATGGCCACATCGTCACCACCTTGCACGTTTACCTTATAGTTTTGAGTGGCAGCCGTGTGATAGAGTCCATCAGACCAATCGGTGTTGTTGTTGTACATTGGATTCCAATAGTACCCCGCATTGCCGTTGAGGAAAGGAATGGTGGTACTGGATGTGGCGTGCTTGGAACCATAAGTGGTGGTGCCGAGCAGTTCGCTCACATAACCTCTGTACTGCGAAGCGTCCATCATTGGAGGGAGGGATGGAGCCAATTCAAAGCCTGCATTGAGGCTTACGTTAATCTTGGTTGCCATCGAATGACCACGTTTCGTGTTGATGATGACCACGCCATTACCACCTCGTGAACCATAGATGGAAGTGGCATTCTTCATCACTTCCACTGACTCAATATCTTCTGGGTCGATACCAGCCAAGACGTTGTTGAAGAAACCATCGTGAACAGTGTTGCGGTCAAGTTGAGGATCCATGATCATGCCATCCAAGACAATCAGAGGCTGGGCATTGATGTTGAGTGAATTGAGACCTCGGATGAACATCGCTACACCTTGACCACGCATGCCGGAACGGTTGATGGTACGGATGTCGCCTGACAATTGATTGTCTATCTCTTCATCAACAATGATGGCTGATGTGATATCGCTGACCGTAGCCGTTGCATTTGACGTGATGCTGGTGGTTGGCGCATAGATTGCATTGAACTTGCTGCTGTAGAGCGCCACATCTGGTGCTGTTGCACCACTAAAACTTACTTGCACATCGTTGTATTCGGGCACAGAGATGTAGAGTGACTGCACAAATACAGGCACTTTCAGTGTGTATTTACCATCTTCGCCCGTCATGATGGTGTATCGGCTGTTGCCGTATGCTTGCACCTTTGCACCATCCATCGGGGCTTTCGTGGCTGCGTCATAAACATAGCCGCTCACCTCCTTCATCTCATACTGAGGGACAGTGATGACCTTTCTGGTAGGCTTGGCGGCTGCTTGGCCTTCTTCCGCTTCCTGTGCCAATAGGGTAGTACCTCCTGATAACATCATGAGACCCATACTGAGGCGAAGCAAGCCTGTGTGAATATACTGATTTTTCATGTCTTTGTTATTTTAGAGTTCTACCATTCTTTTGATTTGAAAATAATGGAGTTCACCCAAATCTCGCGGCAGTAGTAGGTCTTTTCGGTCGATTTGAAGTTGCTCTTGATGTTGATGACTGGGTAGGCGTTGGTCAACCCATAGTAGCAAATTGGGAACTCAAAGTCCTTGGCCACACAGATGGTGTCTGTGAAGTCCACTTCGCCCTTCTCGTTGTAGTGTATGGGACGGTTCACGAAGACATCCGTTCCATAAATGCTTTCTCCCTTGGCATCCACTGCATCCTCGTTGGGGTTCTGCAGACGCTGATCAGACAAGCGCTTTTCAGGTGTGTCGTAGGAGATGTAAGTGTAGAACTTATTCTGCAACATATAGTCGGTGTTGTAGCCAATCACCACGTAGATGTCGTACTTGCACGACAGCACATTGGGCACTCTAAAGTAGGCACCAGGATGTGAAGATGTGCTCTTGTTCTTCATCGCAAGGTAGTTGTACTTGAACACAGAATCTGTCTGGATTGTGTCGCCATCAATCACCACGGTTGGATTCATGTAGGTCTTCGTGTTGATGTATGGCTCGCACATGTTGTCGCATGACTCGTAGTCTAAATCGTCAATGTCAGCTGCAAAGGTCTTGTAAGGGAACTTGAAATCATCGACGATATATGCATAACCGTTGCTCACCTCTGTGGGGTCTGCATTGCCAAACAGGGTAGCGTAGTCATCCACTTCCACCACATTCGACAGCGTGGTTCTCACCTTGTTGGTAGCATTCAGCGTGCCCGTCTTCTTGAACTTGGTGCTGGCTGTTGAGAGGAGAGAGTCCTTACGGGCATCTGCACTGCGAATGTCGGCAATGGATGTGACAGGAATCTGCTCATATTGCCA
>JBGUMY010000105.1:0-12039 GCA_045117095.1 Bacteroidaceae bacterium
TTCTCATACTTTTAATGGTTTTTTAGTAACATCCCTTTGTTTTTCGCGACAAAGGTAAGGGAAATTTGTTGCTCTCTCAACTTTTCGCATCAAAATCTGCCATTTTAGGGGTCGAATGTGTGATTTTCATGTTAAAATGACCTAAATATCCATCATTCATCGACTTCGTAGAACAAAAGGTTACCTAATTACGAAATTAATCCGTAACTTTGCCCATCTAAACAGGACAATGAGAAGAATGCCTGAGAAATTTTCATACGGATGGCGCATGACGCTGATGGGTGCGGTGATGCACTTTCTGGTGGATGGGTTGTGTCTGTGTTGCCTATGGCTGATGACTACCGACCTGGACATCATGAGTACAGAAAGTATCGGCATATTTGTCACCTACAACGTGTTAGCTTTCCTCACTCAACCCCTCACGGGTGCATGGGCTGACCGCATGAAACAGAAGCACTGGATGTTGCTGGGTGCAGTGGCACTCTTGACAGCAGCGGTGTTAGGGGCAGCAATCTCCAACGCAGTCACCTTCTCCTCTGCCTCATCCTTGGAACATACCGTAACAAGAATGACAATCGCCACACTTTTGGGATTGGGCAACTCACTTTTCCATGTGTGGGGAGGCAAGCAGACGGCGATGAGAACGGGTAATGACATTCGTGCCTTGGGCGTGTTTGTATCGACTGGTGTGATGGGATTGACCCTTGGAGGCATGTTCTGTTCGTGGGGATTGCTCTATGCGTTCCTGCTGATGATGAGTGTGTTGGCGGTGCTGGTTCCTAACTTTACCGAAGGGAAGGACGCACACGATGCGCAAATCTCTTGCTCCTCGCCCTTAAACACTCAACACTCAACCGTCACTTCTTACCTCTCAATCATTGCCATCGTGGTGCTGATGGGTTTGGTCATGTTGCGTTCCTACATAGGCGAAAGTTTCTCTATCGATACGGAGAAGAGCAATGGGGTCATCCTGATGATAGGTGGAGCAGCGATGTTGGGCAAGATGGCAGGTGGTTGGTTGGTAAAGGCGATGGGAATGGTAAGAGCGATGGTAGTTGTGCTGCTGATGGTGTTGGTGTGTTTGTTTGGACGAAGTAGTGGGGCTGCGATTGTGGTGGCAGGAATCTTCGCCGTGAACTGCACGATGCCTGCTACCCTCTATTTGGCCAACGTGGTGCTGAAAGGCAGGGAAGGATTGGCGTTTGGATTGTTAGCGGCCGCATTGATACCAGGTTATCTTCTGGCGTTCGTGCCGATGTCAGACATTTAATGGATGATGGCATGATTGGGAGATTGCTGATAGCATTGATACCAACCATCCTGATTGAAGGTGGGGTGTTATGGCTGATGGGAGAGCGGAGAAAGAAGGTGCTGGGTGCCTCTGTGGTAGTGAATGTGTTGACGAACGTGCCGTTAAACCTCTATTTGCTGTTGGTGAATGACACGTGGGCGACCATCTTGATGGGTGAAGTGATTGTGGTGGTGGTGGAAACTTTGTGGTATCTTCTTTTCGTCAAGCGACTGAAACAGGCTTTCATTTACAGCGCCTTATGCAACGCCACCAGTTTCCTCATCGGACTGCTCTTCTTTCAGATCATGATCTGCCTGATTAGTACATTGGATATTTATACGTTTAACATTAAATAGTTTAGAATTATGCAACTTTTAGACATTGTTTTAGACATTGCTTGGCCAGGACGTGACCATCATCCTATCATTGACAAGCCTATCCCTCTGCATCACCCTGATTCTATTCCAACGAAGACGGTTGATTCCCTGAGTGTGCCTGAACAGATTCTTGACACGTTAGGTGTGGACAGCACGGTGATTGACACCCTCCGCTCTCACCTGAACTTCCTGTCAGGTACAGATGGAGGTTCTTCCACCACGATGTGGGGCATCTTCTTCACAGCTGTTGCCATTGGTCTCTGCCTTTATTTTGCATGGACTTATCGCCGTCAGAACACTCGTAGACTCTACGCCTAACGCTCAATTATAAACTGTCAACCATCAATCATCTTTTGTTTGCTTCCCACAAATCCATCAAGCGGTTGCTCGTCATGCGTTTTAGCGCGATGGGCGATGCTGCCATGACCGTGCCTGTATTGCAGGCATTGGCCACCCAGCACCCCGACCTGCGCATCACGATGCTGACGCGTACTCGTTTTGCACCCATGTTCGAGTGGCTGCCCTCCAACGTGCAGGTGAAAGGCATCGACTTAGCCAACTATGAGGGTATCATCGGGTTGACCAGACTCTACAACCTGCTGAAGAAGGCAGACTTCGATGCAGTGGCCGACCTGCATGATGTGCTACGCTCCAAGTATCTGCGCACCTGCTTCTCCATGAGTGGCAAAAAAGTGGCAATAGTGGACAAGGGACGCAAGGAGAAGAAGGCACTCATAGGTCATTCACAAGACGGACATCCCCTACCCCTCATGATTGAACGCTATGCAGAGGTGTTCCGTTCGTTAGGACTGCCCATCGACCTGTCGAAACCCGTCTATCCCAACCTTCGACAAGAAAGTTTTACTGTTGTCACCCACGCTGTAGGCAAGAAGCAAGCCAACGAGAAGTGGGTGGGCGTCGCACCCTTTGCTGCCCATCCTCAGAAGATTTACCCTCTCCAGCAGATGAGCCAGGTCGTGCTTCAGTTGGCAGAGAAGGGATATAGAGTGTTCCTCTTTGGAGCTGGCAAGAAAGAGGCCGACATCCTTTCCACATGGGAACGCGACGGTGTGATGAGCGTGTGTGGCAAGTTGGGAGGACTCAAGAATGAGATGCTCCTCATGTCGCAACTCGACCTGATGATTTCGATGGACTCAGCCAACATGCACATCGCCTCCATATTCGGCATTCCCGTGCTCTCCATCTGGGGAGCCACTCATCCCAAAGCAGGATTTTCAGGCTACGGTCAAACACCCGACAACGAGATACAACTTGACCTACCCTGCCGTCCTTGCTCCATCTACGGAAAGAAAGAATGCCAGTTTGGTGATCTGCGCTGCATGAACATCGCCCCCCAACTTATTGTGGAGCAAGCGCTTCGGCAGTTGACAGTTGATAGTTGATAGTCACACTTCATTTTTCACAACTCATGTCTTTATACCGTTTCGTAAAGGGATCCCTGTGGTTAATCAGCCTATTGCCGTTTCCCGTTCTTTATGCTTTTTCCGATTTCTGCTGCCTGTTCGTAAGGAGGTTCTATCGCACCAAGGTGGTGAGAGAAAACCTGCGCACGGCTTTCCCTGATAAGTCTGAGCAAGAACTGAAAGAGATTGAACGGAAATTCTACCACCAGTTCTGCGACAACTTCGTCGAGGACATCAAGATGCTCTCCATGTCGAAGGAGGAGATGATGCGACGCATCACCTTCAGCGGACTCGAGGAAATCAAGAAACGGCACGATGCAGGACAACCCCTCCATTTCCTCTATCTCAGTCATTTTGGCAACTGGGAATGGATTTCCTCCATCAACTACAGTCTGCAACCTTGGTGCACATCAGGACAAATCTACCACCACATTTATAATAAGGTGATGAACCGCCTCTTCATCGAACTGCGAGGCCAGTATGGAGGAGTGAATATCGAGATGAAGGAAACCTTCCGACGCATCCTTCAACTCCGCAAGGAAGGCAAGAATTACACCATCGGCTTCATCAGCGATCAACAACCCAAGTGGAGCAGCATCCACCACTTTGTGCCTTTCCTCAACCACGACACAGCCGTCTTCATCGGAGCCGAACACATCGCCCGCAAGGTCGATGCCTTCATGACGTACGGACGCATGAGCCGACCCAAGCGAGGCTATTACCACCTCGACATCATTCCGATGGAAGACCACCCCGCCACTTTGCCAGAAAACACCCTCACCAATCGCTACTTCGAACTCCTCGAAGCCGACATCAAGGAACACCCTGAAATGTGGCTATGGACTCACAAACGCTGGAGCCGTACCAAAGAGGAATGGATGGAAAGACTTAATAATCACGTTGATTTAGTATCGGCTGTCCGAGAAAATGTGTACCTTTGCCTATGATTTGGTTATCGTTTGAGTTTGGAAGCTGCAAAGATAACCAAAAGGGCTGAAGCTCATGCGAGAATCAGCCCAAATTTTCTTTATGCGCACACGTGCGAGGGGAATCAAAGTTTAGCGGACAACAATATTTCTTAATAGCCGCTTTATAAATATCAGCTTTGCAAACATCATGCAAACATCGATTTATGTCGATTTTGAGCGAATGCGACCTAAGAGTCAAAATAAAAAAGGGTATTTTTTATTTTGGATGCGAACCGCAGCTGACTCTTGGGCAATGTTCCTTGATGTAGTTATAGACGAAGTCGAAGTCCTCGTCGCGGGCATAGACTTGGTTGTTGGAGAGTATCTCCCTGACCTTGATGACGTTGCGACGCTTGTAGGGCTTCACGCTGCGCACGATGGAGAAGTCGGAGGACATGGAGGTGCGGGCGGCTGTGTGGATGCCCAAGCCCATCATCGAGAGGTTGCCCCGTCCGGCTCCAACGGCTGCGGTGAGCGCACCCAGTTTCTTTGCTTTCTTGGCTTGCTCTGCGATTTGTTCGTGGGTGACTCCGTTCTCGTCCATCGTGAAGAGGACGATGTACTTGCCGCCATACATGGCTGCCACGATGGAGTAGGATAGGACGAGGAGGAGGTTGAAGAAAGCAAAGAGGGCGAGGGCTGGCCAGGTGTCATCCCAGAGTTTGTCCCAATCGTCCCAATGGATATGTTTCCATGACATCAGCGTAACCATGAGGCTGATGCCCATAAAGATCCAGAAGAAGATTTTGTACACCAAGAAAAAGATGGTGGGGTTCTTCCACATGTTGAGGGCGTAGATCCAGCGGTACTTGCCGTCATCGCATAGCGTGACACCTTGTTTCAGCACCTCGTTGTCGTAGGAACGGCGTTTCCGTTTCTTGCCCGTAATGGTGACTTCAAGGGGATTGATAGCTTGGCCGCACTTGGTGCAGAACTTTTGTCCGGGCGTTAATGGTTGTCCACAATTTGTACAATATGCCATAATGATTTGTTTGTTTATGCTACTTTATAAACAGTGTTGCTGACTTCTTGAGCGAGGCTGCGGAAGGTGTACCCCTTTTGTGCCAGTGCGGCCTCCACCTGACTGAGCGTTGCCTGTACGCCATCGAGGGGACGTAGGAGGTCTATGGCTTCGTTCAGTTCTGCTGGAATCTTCGAGAAGGTGTTGCGTGCAGCGTCGCGGGCTTTGATGAGGTCGAAGACCTTCTTGAGTTGGCGACAACCCTCCATCATCTCGCTGACGGAGCGGGCTTGCAGTATCTCTCTCTGCACGTATCCCTCGGCTGCCTGTGACTGAGCCCATAGGGCATCGGCATAGTCGAAGCGGCTTGTGCCTTTGTGGAACACAGCCTCTGCCACCTTCCTCGGGTCTTTCAGGGCATCGCCCCAATACTCCTTTTTAATCATGCGATCCAAGTCAACGCCGTAGCTCTCTGGATGTCCGAGGATGTCTTCCACCACGGTCTGGTCATACAGCTTGGCGGCGATTTCGGCTTGCTTGGCTTCCATTTCCTCCAGCTTCTCCAGCGCTTTGGGCGTCAGTTTGGTGCGGTCGAATCCCAACGTGTTGGGGGGTAGGGTGCTGGTGTTGACCGACTCGCGGAAGTACTTGGCATAAAGCCTGTCGGTGTATACTTGGCTGAAGTAGTGCGGCTTGCCCTCCTTGATGTAGTAGTAGGTGATGTCGCGGTCGAAGGTGATGTCCAGTCCTTCCACCAACTTCTGTGCGCTCGATGAGGTGGCGCCCGTTTTCAGAATCTGGTCGGCAGGAATCTTGGCATCTTCGGCTATTTGTTTGATGACGCGTCGGTCGGTGGCATCGTAGATGTTTCGGAGCAGACCGTTGAATTCCTTTTTCAGCGGCTTGAGACTCAACCCTTGAAGCAGCGGGTCGCCTCCTAAGAGTCTTGGAGTCTTCAGCAGCATCATGGTCTGCTTGTCGGCCTGGCATCTGAGGATGAGTTGGTTGCGCAAACGGAAGTTCTCAGGTGTGGGATTCCAATGGCACAGTTCTATCATGGTTTGCAGGTGCTCCACGTTCTCGATGGCCTGACGTTTGGCAAACTCCTCGGCTGCGGCGTACTTGCTGCCCTGAGCCATCTTCTTCACGCTCTCGAGCAATGCCTTCGTCTTGGCGGCAATCGCCTTTTCTGCCGCACCCAGTTCCCATGAGATTTGCTTCTTGAGCCAGACCTTCAGACCCGTGCCAGCTTCCGACTTCAGAGTCTCTTTCAAGACTTTCAGACCTTCCATCAGCGCCTCTTTGGTCAATTTGCCACCAGTAGCCCCAAATCCTTTCCACACACCTTTCAGACCGATGCCAACGGCTCCAAGACCTAAGGTGACAGCCGCTTCTATGAGGTAAGCTTTGACGGCTACCGTTGCGCCAACGACGAAACCGCCAACGACGCTCTCTCCGCCCTCGTCAATGTATTTCTTCATTTCGTAAGGAACCTCGAAGACAATCTCTGTGAAGCCCAACGAGGCGACGGCAAAGCCGATGCGCAGGGCAAGAGGCATCCTCTCGAGGTAGTCGTGACCTTCGAAGGAGCGCTGAAGCCACCAGTCGAGCTGGTACCATTTCAAGTTGTCGATGGCGGTTGCCTCCTCTGACTTCACCCTGTCCTCGTCAGCCTTCCGTAGCAAAGCGTGCAGATAGACATCCTGGATGGACTTGATGTTGCGGGCGTCGAAGCCGTAGTCCTCATGGTAGAAGTCGAGCTGCAGACGGAGGAAGCAGAGTAGGGGCATCAGCTCTTTGGTCATACCTGCTGCCTGGATTCCGCCTTCTATCTCCCATAGTTTTTCCCTGATTTTGTCATCTTCCTTGATGGCTGCCATCGATGCCTCTACGCTGTCGAACTCGCGCTTAGGTTGTGAGAGGATGTGGACTGTACGTTTGAAGCTGTAGCTTTTCCCTTTGTGCTCAGCGGTCACTTCCATCTCTGCATCGAAGCGGTTGGGAGCCATGAGGACACCCTTAAGACAGCGCAGCACATAGTAGAGTTTGCCTTCGCCCGCAGAGAGCCAATGAGCCTTGAACGACAAGCCCAAGTCATCAAGCTGCTTCTGATATTCTATCAGTCGTTGCTGGGGCAGATTGTAGTCCTTGAAGGTTTGTGAATGAGCTTGGGACACGAGGGTGCCGATGCTGCCCAGACCTGCGCCAGACAGCGCGACGTCCAATCCCATCTGCATGGTCTCGCGACCGATGATGTCGTTCAGCACCTTCTGCTTGCCGCCCTGATCGACGATGTCCTTCACCGTCCATTTCACGGACTTGGGCTTGGGGTCGATGACCAGCAGCTTGTTGGTCTCTTCGTTCCAGTCGTAGAGCTTCAGGAAACATTCCTGCTGGGCTGGTGCATATATCTTGCCATCGGGCATTTCTTTCTTGTAGGAAGGGTCGTGACGCATGGGGTCATACTCCTCTAAGAAGCAGTTCACATTGCTTTTCATGCGCATGACCAGACCCATATAGTAGCGGTAGAGGGGCAAGCAGCCCTTGATGACGCGGCTGGAAGTATTCTTGGTCACCTCCAGATTGATGCTGTAGCTAAGGTAATTGCCAGCGATGCCCTCGTCTTTCTTTGGGTCAGTAATGAGGTCTTTGATAACGGCGTAGTAGCATTGTTCCTTCACGTTCCACTCCGTCTCGATATGGTAGTCCTTAGTCTCCTCGTTCTTATCATCGGTGATGGTCGCCTTGATATGGGCTGTCCCATCGTTCATGCCCACAACGATGAAAGGCAGTCGCACGGTCTTCTTGTAACGTGCCGGCAGGGTGAGGTTGTCTTGCTTGAAGCGTATCTCACCAGTTGATATGAAGAAATGGAGTTGATTGGTGAAGCTGCCGCCCTCGTTGCCTAAGTAGAACTTGACGATACCTTCCTCTGGCGCCTCTTCTCCCTCCTTAGGTTGGGGAGCCATGATATTGGCAGCCTGCCACTCGCCAGCCAGACCAGTGCGGTTCACATCCATGTAGTTGTCGCCCGACGTAATGCGAATCATTGCGGTGAGCTTCATGTCGGTATATTCTTTGCCCTTGGGCGGAATCCGCACGATGCGGGCATATACTGGTCGGGCCTCCTCGCCAACCAGCAGCGTGTTGCCGAACTCCTTGTAGATGCGCAGTTCGCAGCGACCTTCTGGCTGTTGCTCGTCTTTCTCTTTATCCTTCTCCTTGCCTTTACCCTTATTATTGCCTTTAGTAAGCGTGTATCCAATGAGTCCGATGACCACACTCGCAGGAATCTGCCAAGGCCATTCCCCATCTGAGCCAGGAGCGATGTCGTCAATCACAACATGTGTATCTTCAGCATCGTCACATTCTCCAATGATGACCTTGACGATGACCATAGCGTCCACTTCAATCCAATGATCCTCGGCGTCGCGAATGGTGATGGGAAAATAGATGTGCAGGAAGAACTGACCCTTGCCGTCGATGGAATCCTGCTTGGTGAGATGGAGGTTGTAGATGAAATGTCGTTTCGAACTTTCCCACGCAGGGACATTGACGTCTTTCTCATCGAGATAATGGAACATGTACTTCCCTGTGTTGTCCATGTACCGCCATTCTGTGGTGTATTTCCCTCTCTTCCGATAACTCTCGCGTCCTCTCTCCACACGTCCCGCGAGCAGCGGAAGGCTTAGGCAGGCCCACGGATAAGGTTTGTCATAGTATTCGTACCCGGGCTTCCTCTTCGTGCGATAATATCCGCCCGATGGATGGAGAACTTTCGGGTTCCCGTTAATGTCCATAAGCGCCATGCCAAAGTCGATGTCGGAACCCACCGTCACGTATGCCTCGTAGCGCTCGATGGCCACATGGTTGGTCGGATGCGGCTTGATCAGATTGATGATGTCACTATCACTCAGCGGAGGCTCGTCGTCAAAATCCGCCACTCGCTTATACTTGGCGGTTCCCAGAAAGTACTCAAAGGTTGCGCTCTGCTTCTCTCCCGTTTCGTATGTGGTTGAGGTGAGCGTCCCCCGAACCTCCTGTCCACACATGCAAAGTGGCATCAGCAACAAAGCGATGAACAAACACCATCGATAGAAGTGGGTATCTCTCATAAGTTACTTTTTATAGGCGGTTTAGGTCATTTCAATTCCCTTGCTGGCCAGCCGTAGTCCTGATACATGGTGACTGAGAGATTGTGCTTCTTGACATAATCGGAAAGGCTTTCGGCTCTCACCTTCTCACGTTGATCTTCGTTGCTGTTGATGGCATGGAAAGCATCGTACTTGTCGCCAAAGATGCGCTTGGCACTCGGCAGATTACCCGAGCCGTCCTCCACTTGATCGAAGGCTGTCACCTCAAAGCCCTTTTCCGTCTGCTGGATGTGTATCAGTCCTGGGTGACTGCCGCCTGAAACGCATTTCAGCGTGTCGCCCACCTGATTGTAGTTGAACACCCAGAAGTCACCCCACACGAGGATGTCTTCCGCATCATGTTCATCCATATCAATGATGCTGTAGGCAGGAACGCAGTACTCACCCTCAGCATAATGTTTGCCGATTTCATTCACCAGATAATGGTCAATGGTCGTGAGAAGGGGTGTTTCCTGCTCTATGGTCGCCTCATTACTTTCGTTGTCGCTCTCCGAAACGGGGGCGGCATCTTGTTTGCTGTTGCATGCTGCCAACACAAGCAAACTTGCAAATGCTAATAGAATCTTCTTCATATCATTCATCATTTCTAAACGGCTACAAAATTACACAAATTCCATTAGAATAATGTTCAAATGCCACATCTTTGTGCTCAAATCGACAAAATATCATTGTTTTTTCGTACTTTTGTCGGAAAATTCAAATTGAGAACATGAAAGTAAAGATTCAAACTATGTTGGGCGACATTGTAGTTCGCCTGTATGACGAGACGCCCATCCACCGTGACAACTTCTTGAAGTTGGCAAAGGAGGGGTATTATGATGGCACGTTGTTCCATCGCGTGATTAAGGACTTCATGGTTCAGGGCGGTGACCCTGATTCAAAAGGCGCACCTGTTGGAAAGATGCTGGGCGTTGGCGGTCCAGATTACACATTAGAAGCCGAAATCAAAGATGGACTCTTCCATAAACGTGGAGCATTGGCTGCTGCAAGACAGGGTGACGAGGTGAATCCAGAGCGCCGAAGCAGCGGTTCACAATTCTACATTGTTTGGGGACAGGTGTATAATGAGGGACAACTTCGTCAGTTCTCCAAACAACTGAGGATGCAGAAAGTGCAGAATGCCTTTAATGCGCTTGCTGCCGCGCATCGTGCTGAGATCATGCAGATGCGTCGTGACAGGAATCGTGACGGACTGCAGGAACTGCAGGAGAAGCTGGTGGCGGAGGCAGAGCATCAGGTGGGCAAAGCAGGATTGACTGATGAACAGTTGAAGATATACTCGACGATTGGAGGCACACCACATCTTGACGGTCAATATACTGTGTTTGGCGAGGTGGAGGAAGGACTCGATGTTGTGGAGATGATACAAAATTCAGCCACAGGACGTGCTGACAGACCTGTGGATGATATTGAAATGAGGATGGTTGTCATAGAATGATTTAAGTTTGACTTCGTCGAGCTAAAAGGTTCGCTTATGCTCAACTTCTTCGGTTATGTGAAGGTTGAGTTTTATTAATTGGTAATGAGCAACTTTGCAGCATACGTAAAATCCATATCTCCCCGTTTGCTGTCAATCGAGGCAACCAATATTTTGCAAAAGGTCTTTTCATCATAATTGATGCCATTCATTGCCCTCACAGTTCTGCCTTTTGAAAAAGCCTCTATAAGTTCGTCCGTATTAAATGCTGTATGCAAGGTACAGACATGGGCATCGCCATGCTTGATATACAGGCAGGGCTCATAGGGATACGATGTCAATTCGTAGGTGATGCCTTGATAGGTAAGATATAGCACCGACATGTTATGAGTGTCGTATTCCAACTTGTAACTTTTTGTATTTTTGTTCATATCAAATCAGCTTATTCAACGCAAAGTATTTCCATAATGGGGCGGCCATCATCGCTTGGTGAAACTCGTCATTCTTCAGCATCCGAATAACCTCATCTCGCTCCATGAGCACAATCTTGATGTCCTCTGAAGCTTCGAGATGCTGGGTTGAAATTTGTTCAACGCCCACAGCAAGGAAGGTGTGGCTATTGTTGGTGCAGGCTCCAGCATTAGGACTGATGGTCATGAAGTGGCTCCATTCGCCACCGCCGAAGCCCGTTTCTTCATAGAGCTCACGTTTGGCCGCTTCCATCGGGTCTTCACCCTCCTCCACGCATCCTGCAGGAATCTCATACCCCGTCAGATGCTGAGCGTGACGGTACTGACGTTCCATCAGAAACTTGCCATCCTTCGTGATGGCAATCACATTGCAGAACTCAGGGTATTCCAACACGTAGAAATCATGTATCTCAGCTCCTGTCGGCAACTTGACATGCTCGCGCCGTGCTGTCAGCCAAGGTCGTTTATACAGGTACTCACTCTCAAGCACCTCCCATTCCATCGGGTCTTTATTTTCCATATCAATCATGCTAAACGACTACAAAATTACGCTTTTTTCATGAGAATTTATATCACATTGAAATGTCTTAATGCATTGAGGATGCCGTCATCATCTACCGTAGTGGTGACATAATCGGCTTGCTCTTTCAGCTCCTCAATGGCATTGCCCATAGCGATGCCGATGCCTGCCTGAAGAATCATCGAGGTGTCGTTGCCACCATCACCAAAGGCGATGGTTTGAGTGGGGTCAAAGCCCTCATGACGTGCCATTGCGAGGATGCCTTTGCCTTTGTCTGCTCCGTTGGCTGTGATGTCTGTAAACTCTGGATGCCATCGCCCAGATACGCATTGTGGCATACGAGCCAGCAGCTCTATCTCATAGTCGGGTGAGACGAACGCTGTCAGTTGTAAGATGTCTTGTTGGAGCACATCGTCCAGCGGCGAGGCTTGGGCAAGTTCATTGACAGCCAGCATCT
>JBGUMY010000106.1:0-3476 GCA_045117095.1 Bacteroidaceae bacterium
CGAAATAGACCAGCTCATCTCCTCACACAATTGGAAAGCGGAAGATGGAGGATACATTCGATATACTGCGTTGAAAGCAAAGTTGGACGGCATTGACCTCAGCAGCAAGGAAGGTATCTGCACTAAACACCGTCCCAGAAAGCCTGTAGCAGGAGGAGGACATAAATGCGCCCATTGTTCGCTGTCTCTCCAACAGATTTATCATAAGATGGATGATTACTACAAGAAAATCTATAGTAGCAGTGACCGTAAGGCAGCCAAGGCAAAAGTCATCGACGAAATTGAAGCACTTTACAAATGTTGCACAGATACAAGTTGCAGCAAACACGCTGCGGAGTGGAAAAGTGGAGGTGAATATAAAAACAAAATCATTGAACGCTACAACCGTATCTCCGGCTTATGATGCATCTATTTCTTAAATACATCAGCATAGGGGTGCTTGCCAGTGCATGCTGTGCCTCCGTATCAGCAAAAGAAGTGAAAGACACACTCTTTTCTGACTCGGGCGACCGCATCATTCTCAATTACAGCATCTCAACTGTAAGTGGACAGATGACGGTACACTTTTCAGGCACACAGAAGAAGCTCAGTCAGCAACATCAAAAAAAATACAAAAAATTAGATGAGGTTGCAGTGGTCTTTTTCGATCGCAATGGCAATTACCCTGACATGAAGTTTGATGGTATTGAAACCAATGCTTTCATGGTACCAGCCAACATGACTTACACTCGTTCCAAAGATGGTTACTTTCTCATCAACGACAACCCCACCCTGCAATTCAAAGTAAACCAAGACGAAGAAGCCAAACTCAACCTGCCCATTTATCTGGCCAGTTACGAAGGCAAACATCACTACAAGGTGTTCGCCCAATGCGGTACACTCGTTTTGAGCAGTAAACAAACAAAGAAGAGTGGTACCCCCAACGGTGGAGGCAAAAATGCTGGAGGCGGGAGCAATGTTCATGCTGCCAATGCAGATAACATCCACATAGAAGGCATCACCTCCGAAGAACTCGTGGATGAGGGATTGTCCCCTGCTGAAGAGGCTCTTATCCGCATCAACAGCGCAAAGTCTATGTTGGAGGATGCCACAGAGTATCCTTTCGATGAGGAACTGACACACGAAGTGTCCATGTTACGTGAACTTCGCTTCAAAGTCACTGATGACGAGAACGTGAGCAAACAGATCACAGAGGTGCTTTCCCTCTACGATGCCAAGAAAAAAGAATTGGCTGGGGCTGCCAAAGCTGACCAACAAGCACAGGCAGAACAACAAGCACAGGCAGAACAAGCCGCTCAGGCACGTAACGACTCTATTGCAGCCGCACAGTTAATGCAATCCGAAGAAGATAAGAAAAACATGATGTGGATTGGAGGTGGCATTGGTGCACTGGTTCTTCTCTTCATGGGTGGTAAACAGATCATGCAAATGATCAACCAGAACAAACTCCAAAAGCAACAAAAGGCCATGATGGAAAACATGATGAACATGGCCCAACAACAGCAGAATATTACAGCCCAGATACCAGGAATGGGAGGACAACCGAACATACCAGGAATGGGTGAAATCCCCGACCTTGCAAATGTGACGAAAGCAACTGCTGACATTCCTGGCATGAACGAAGCCACAGCCGCCATCAATAGCGTCAACATGGCACAGCAAAAAGTTCAGCAACAAACTCGCACACTAAGCAAAGAAGCTGAAGCCGCTCGACAGAAATTGAAAGAGATGAGGGCGGCCAAGCAAAACAAGGGTACTGCAACTGACTCAGGACAGCCCGCTATCAAGCCACAATCACACCATTCTCTCAATGATGCCATCCCCACCAAATACAAGAGACTGGCACCTAAACGAAAAGACACCCCCAACCCCTAATAACACAGCATCCTTCTGAAACATGAAAAAGATACTTTATTTATTCCTTTTGGCAAACATTTTATCGACGGGTTTTAGTTCACAAATGTTTGCTCAAAAAGTGGAAAATGCTGCCGTCATTTCAGCTTTCCGTGAACGACTTGAGTCTATTCCTTACCTGAATGAGGCCAATATGCAGGCACTGAACACGGATATCAGTGAGCACATCAAATGCCTGCACAATTGGTCAGACAAGCAGGCTTATATTGATGAGCATCAACTGCACGACTATCTTGATAATCAAAGAAAGATTCTGAGAGACTATCAAAGCAGAGCCTTGATTGATGAGTTTTTACTACAATATGTCGATAAGGGCATCGAAGACGAGCAGTCATGCCGTGACAGTCTGATAGCCATACTGAATGACCGAACTGGCATCTGTGAGACCAACCTCAATCTGTTGGAACGAGAATTGAATGCTAAAGAAGAAGCATCATTCTTCGACTCACTGAATTGGCCGCTTTTCATTATCATTATTGTCATACTGATTGGCATCATCGTCATGGCATCCATCTTCGCCAAGAAGCCTAAGCAACCTAAGCCTGCCCCTGTCGTTACCCCCTCCCAAGGAGAGAACCCCGCAGGCATCGTAGTGCGCCGCAAAACTGCCACCATTCTGAAGAAACAAAGCCTCGAAGATGTCATCGACAATCCTGCCTATCTGAAAGTGGATGCCGCTGAGTTCTGCGAGGAATCAGCCGTTCGGAGACTCTACATCAAGAACGCTTGCATCATTGCCCTCTACGAGATGTATGCCAGCGACCTTGCCGACCCCAACCATGCAAAAGAGAACGGATGTATGATTTTGGGACGATGGGTACACGATGCAGAAAGCAACGAATACTATGTGTCGCTCGAACAAGTGGTGATGCCAGGCGATGACGCTGTATTCAAAGAATACGAACTGAATTTCGGAGGTAAAATTAAATTGAGTGTGCTGGAACAACTACGCAAATTGCGCCGAGAGACGAATATGCAATACGACCTCACCTGTTGGGTACATTCCCATCCTGGTCTTTCAGTATTTTTCAGCAATTCCGACCTCAGTGTGCAGATGCAATTGAAACACCCGAGTCACCCCAATTTCCTCACAGCCATCGTTATCGACACGCTCACCCCCAAAGAAGACGTGGGCATCTTCACCTTCCGTCGCGATGGCAATATCAATTCGAGGAATGAATTGACGAACATGTATTCACTCAAAGAATGGTACGCTTGGGCACAAAAAAGTCTGACAGAAGAACCTGCTTCCACGCATGACACTTCCACCAGCCCTTCCACCCCCACATCGACCACCACATCCACGACCGATGGATCCAGTTTTCAATATTCCAGCAATTAAAGACTAAAAATATCATGACGAATAAATTATGGATACTTGGTGCTTTGTGCGCCATGACGCTGCAACTTGCGGCACAAGATGTTTCGCACATCGAATTTTGTGACAAGAAGTATGAATATGGCCTCGGGAAGGACAGCATCACTTTGTTCATGAAGGCGATAGACAGTGACGGAAACTCATGCAAAGACATCACACCCAGTGACTTGGAGAAGTATTTGGT
>JBGUMY010000107.1:0-2721 GCA_045117095.1 Bacteroidaceae bacterium
GTATGGAACCGTACATTTGCTTTGAGGGTTTTGACTCAGCGACGTATGGCGCGTCCTTGGATCGCAATTCCTGTCAACCAAAAGAAAGCCTATTTCAGTCTCTGTATCATTAAATACTTCCTTGACATCATTTCGCCGAACAACGACATGAAGGCAAAGATTGATGCACTTTTTGCCGACTACCCGTCCATTGACATCAACGCAATGGGCTTTCCCCGTGGGTGGGAGAGCGAACCGCTATGGCAATAGACACAATTATACAAGACGGGCGAGGATGTGCAGTTTCCCATCCTCGCCCGATTTGAATGGGAAAAAAGCCCCAAAAATAAAAAAATTGAGTTTGAATTGAAAAAAACGCTTTTCTGCTTTACATTTTCTTTGTCTGAACTGTCTTATAAGTGTATGACACGAAAAGAAATGACGAACAAGCGAGCGCAGAGTGATGCTTGCATCAACTCTATCGAGCGAGGAGGAATTGGACGGAGTCAAATCGAAAGTCTGTTCAAGACACACTACACACAGATGTATCATCTGGCACTCACACTTCTCTTCGATGAGGCGGAGAGTAAGGACGTGGTGAGTGATGTGTTCGCCAGTCTGATCAGTGGCAAGACTGCGATTAAGCGAGAGCAGAGCGGTGCTGGCATCAGCTCTGTCGAGCGTGAGCAGGCTCGACCAAAAGTCAAGGTAGTGATGAGAGCAGATAGCACAAAGGCGTTCCTCTTGGCGAGTGTGCGTCACCGGTGCCTGAATGTGTTGCAGCACAAGCAGGTGCAAGAACGCTTTGCACGCCTGCTTACCGAGGACACTGATACATTTGTTAGCGACAATACAGTGGAAGAGCATCTACAGATGGAGGAACTGATGTGCTACGTGCGGAACAACCTTTCGCCGTTGGAGCAGAAAATCTTCCGACTGCGTTACTTACGAGAAATGACCTGCCAGGATGTGGCCGAAGCGCTGAACGTCAGCCGTCAGACCGTCCATACCCACCTGAAGCAGTCTGTGGAGAAAATCAAAAAGTTTTTTTATTAAACTCAAAAGCAATATGATGACCGAAGAACAGCGTATTGAGTGGCTTCTGGAATTACAGGAACACCCCGAGCAACTGACTGACGAAAAGTTGCAGCAAATTCTCGCCGACGACGAGATGCGTCAACTCGTACAGCAGCTGGGCTTTGCGAAGCGTGCCTTTAAGTACGACGAGCTTAAAAGCGACACCCCAGACGTGGATGGCGAATGGGAGAAGTTTGCAGCCAGCCATGCAAATGAACTGACGAACGCAGCAAGGGCAGAGGGCAAGCTTGCTTGCACTATGCCTTGCAAGGAGGAAGAAGACGATAGTCAACTGGATGCCCTCGACGAAAGAAAAAGGTTACGGGAAAGGCTACGGGTAGGCGACGGTACGTTGGGAATGGGCGACGGTACGTCGGGAATACATAAACCCCGTTTCGTCTTACACCTCGCAACCCACAAGATTGCCGCATCCTTCATCGGTGTGCTCTTGGCATCGGGCATTGCCTTTGCCGCCATCCAAGTTGTGCGAAACATCAGCACAACCAAACCGCAACTGTACACGACGGAGCAAACGACCGACATCGAGCCAGTCACTTCCCTACCCGCAGATACGGTTAAGGCCGACACAATTCCCATTGAGCCATACATTTTCAACAATGCGCCGCTCGACTCCATGCTCACAACCATTGCTACAGCCCACGGAGTCGACGTGGAGTTTGAGAATGAAGCGGCCCGCCACCTTCGTTTCCACTTCGTTTGGAAACGTGAAGATAGCCTTATGCGTGTCGTGGAAAAGTTGAACACCTTCGAGGCCGTGAATATCGGCATGGAAGACAAAACATTGGTAGTAAGATGAGACGCACGCTATATACTCTGACGCTCATGGCCTGCATCCTCTGTATGCCACATGATACTTTTGCGCAAAGGCTACGGGTAGGCGAACGAAGTTCGGGAATGCGCATTAGCCGTACATATAATAATGTGTCGCTCAGTGAAGCCCTGCTCCAGTTGAACAACGAACAGAAGGAATACGTTATCAATTTCCTCTACAACGAGTTGGAGGACTTCCGTATCACAACCACCGTATCCCGTAAATCCTTGCCCGATGCCATCCAGCAGATGATAGGCTTCTATCCAGTTCGCATGACCGTGAAACCCGATGACCACGAAATCTATGTGGAGTGTACCCACAAGACCGACCGCCATCTGACGGGCACCATCATCGACGAGCAAGGACAGCCTGTGGCATACGCCAACATTGCCATCCTCAATCCTGCCGACTCCACGCTGCTTAGCGGTGGTGTCAGCAACGAAAGCGGTTACTTTGCTATTCCCTACGAACAGCCCACCATGATCGCCCGTATCTCCTACGTCGGTTACAAGACCGTCTACAGACTCTGCGACAAGGCCGAGGTGGGGACAATTCGGATGCAGCCAGATAACTATACATTAAAAGGAGTTACCGTTAAAGGTCATAGGCTGCTATATACTTCAACAGACAGGGGCCTTCAGGTCTCGATTCAAGGCACTCCTTTGGAGCAATTCGGTTCTGCCAACGAAATGCTCACCCATCTGCCCTTGATGATGAGCAACGGCGAGATAGCAGGTCATGGAAAGCCCGAAATCTACATCAACAACAAGAAAGTGAGAGGAGAGGACGAATTAGAGCGTCTGCGAGCAGATGAGGTCAAGTCGGTAGAGATT
>JBGUMY010000108.1:0-11274 GCA_045117095.1 Bacteroidaceae bacterium
TAAGAACAATGAAGAAACTCTTTTCGATTCTTTTCTCATTCTGTGCCCTCACAGCGTCGGCTCAGAATCCGTATCTCCCACTTTGGGAGCACTTGCCTGATGGTGAACCTCGTGTGTTTGAGGATCCAGACAATCCAGGCAAGTATCGTGCTTACATCATTGGTTCGCACGATGTGACTTACACAGCTTATTGTGGTAACGATGTGCGCATGTGGTCTGCGCCTGTTGAAGACCTCAGCCAGTGGCGTGATGAAGGCCCAATTTTCTCTCATTATGTAGATGGTCGTTGGGACACCATGTATGCTCCCGACCTTGTTGAGGTGAAGGATAAGGCGACAGGCAAAAAGACTTATTGGCTCTATCCTCACTCTCGTGGATGGCGTCGTACCCCGATGGTATGTAAGGGTGATCGTCCTGATGGTCCTTTCACGCCTGTCAACCTGACTCCTGATGGCCGTCAGTGTGTGGAGGGTTCTCTGATTGATTTCGACCCCTCTGTGTTCATTGAGAACATCACCGACAAGAAAGACCCAGACTACGACAAGGGTTATCGTGCTTACGTGTTCTATGGTTTCCAACACTCTACAGCTGTTGAACTTGACCAGAACACCATGTATTCCAAGCGTCCAGGTACTGACCCCATTGACCCCTTCATTCCTGCCAGCAGTGCTGATGGTCGTCTGCTCGACAAGGCTGGTAGCGAGTATAAAGCGCTCTACAAGGGTCAGAACCCTCTCGATTTCAACTTCTTCGAGGCTTCTTCCATCCGTCAGGTGGGTAACAAATATGTGATGGTGTTCTCTGGTTACAGCGGTAAAGAATACGGATTGGGCAACACCAATTCTGCGCTTCGTTATGCCTTTGGTGATTCACCTCTGGGTCCTTGGCGTTCAGGTGGTGTGTTGGTTGACTCTCGTGGTGTAGTCCTCAACGAGGATGGTTCCAAGCTGATTACCACCAATGCAGGTCACAACACGCATGGTTCTTTGCAGGAAATCAATGGTCAGTGGTATGTGTTCTATCACCGTCCTCCACGTGGTTTTGGTAATGCTCGTCAGGCGATGGTGGCTCCTGTCAAGATTGAGTGGGACAAGAAACCCGTTGCTCAGGGTGGTGTCGTGAAGATTACAGGTTACGATCCATACGCCAAGAATAATGAATGGACAGCTAAGGCAAGTGATGGCAACAACTACACAGGTGCTGAGGTGACTTCTGAGGGCTTCCAGATTTTCGGTCTTCCTCCTTACGCTTACTATTCTGCTGGTTTGGCTTGCTTCATGTATGGTCCTAACAGCAACCAATACATGCAGGACAACCACGATGTGTGGAACAACTCCATGGATCTCGCTGGTATTCAGAATGGTGGTATCATTGGTTTCAAATACTTCGGTTTTGGTGGTCTGGACAAAGACACCAAGGGTGTGAAGGCTTTCGAAGGTACAAAGAGTGGCAACAACACCAAGATTGGTCTCAATCTGACACCCAATAAAAAGGGTGCCTTCAAGATTCATGTTAAGTTGGACAATCCTTGGAAGGGTCAGGAAATTGCTGTGGTGGATGTAGCTGCTGATGCAGAACAGAAGCCAACGGTGTACTATGCTGATGTGGCTGCTGTCGAAGGTCTCACAGGCAAACATGCTATCTATCTCGTTGCTGAAGGTCCTGAGATTCAACAACCAGAACAGCCACAGGGTCGTCCTCAGTGGGGTGGTGGTCGTGGTCCTCAGCAGGGTCAGCAGCGTCCACAGGGTCTTTTCGACCTTCATGGCATCAGTTTCTCCAAGGGTGCTCAACATTTGGCTCCTGTTGTTCCTACAGTCACCATCTCTGTGGATGGCAAGGACATCAAGATGCCAACAGCGCCTATGTTCTCAACCAATGACAATGGTTACATGATGGCCAACAACTATCAGGCATACGCACCACTCAAGGACAACTCTGTCATCAAGGCTACGGCCTCTGATCCAGCTGTCACTTTCGAGATTGGTAAGGTCGCCAATGGTCGTGCTGTGGTGAAGGCTACTTACAATGGTCAGACCAAGACCTATTTCATCAATTAGTTCAAGGGAAAATGCATAATTGTTTTAATTGGAAAAATGCATGATTTTTTAATGTTAGTAGATTTCGATTGGCGGCACGGACAGTGATGTTAGTGCCGTTTTTCTTTTTGATGAAAAAGAAAAGACTTCCCTTCTCACGAAGAAAAGCCTCTTTACTTACTAACTAATTACTAATCATAAAACTATCTAATACTAACCATTCATTAACTAACGTATTTGGAACGTTTTCCAAGACCTTATGAAACCAATCTTTTACCTTTGTTTCTTTTTCTGGTGCAAAGGTACGGACTTTTTGCGAAACAGGGCTTTTTTTTCGTTTCGTATGTTTTTTGATATGTTTCATGTTGAAATTTTCTTGTTGAAAGACATCGTGGAATGAAACAAATGTATCAAAATAGCAATAGGATGTAACATTCTTGCAACTGGTTATGCTACTTTTTGCCTACCTTTGCACACAATCTGATCAATTATCCGACATATTAGTCAAAATATCAGCAATAACTTATTCTAAACATAATCAAAACTTATCATGATGAAGAAATTGATTTCCATGTTGTGTTGTGTTGTGACGCTCTCTGCTTCAGCACAACCAGCGGCTCAGGATGAGTTGACAACCGTCATCACTCAGCCTCAAATTCAAGTGAAGAACCCATTCATCTGGGCAGATGCGCCTGACCCAGACATCATCCGTGTGGGTGACTACTACTATCTCGTCACTACCACGATGCACCTTTTCCCAGGTGCTCCCATCATGCGCAGTACTGACTTGGTGCATTGGGAAACCGTTTCCTATCTGTTCGACGAAATCAAGGATACCCCTCGATATGACCTGAAGGAAGGTACTGTTTATGGTCGTGGTCAGTGGGCTACCACCCTGCGTTATCACAAGGGTACTTTCTGGGCACTTTTTGTGGCGAATGATGACCCCCACAAGTCGATGGTGTTCAAGACAGATGATCCAGCCAAGGGTTGGAAACTTCACAGCCGTCTGCCTGCTTACCACGATTCTTCTCTCTTCTTCGACGATGATGACCGTGTGTATGTCTTCTCAGGCAGTGGTGACATCAACCTCGTTGAGCTGACTCCCGACCTCACAGGTGAGAAGCCTGGTGGCATCCGTAAGAAACTCCAGCTCAATGGTCGTCCACAGGGACTTCATGAGGGTAGCCGTTTCATCAAGCATGAGGGTATGTACTATCTGCTCTGTATTGCATGGCCTAACACGGGTCGTGAGGAAATTTGCTATCGCAGCAAGAACATCGAAGGTCCTTACGACTCCAAGGTGATTCTGAAGAGTAAGTTTGGTGGTTTCAACTATGCTGGTCAGGGTACCATTGTCGATGGCAAGCATGGTGAATGGTATGGTGTGATGTTCCAAGACCGTGGTGGTGTGGGTCGTGTGCTGACTGTGGAACCTTGTTCTTGGATTGATGGTTGGCCCATCTTGGGAACCAATGGTGATGGCATCATTCCTGAGACCGTTACGCTTGATGGTGATTGCGAATGCCATAAGACTCCTCAATATGCTGTCATTGAGAAAGATTATCAGTGGAATCACAATTACATCAAGGATGACATCGCTCTTCTTCCTAAGAAAGGTGAGAGCCTCCAGTTTGGCAAGAATCTGAGAGAGGAAGGTACGTTCCGCACAAGGGCTATCCCACAAGCTGGTGGTGTGGTTCTGAAGACTTCTGAACTCTGTGGTAACATCTTCAATGCCCGTAACACGCTCACATGGCGTACATGGGGACCTACCTGCTCTGACACCATTTGCATTGATGCTTCGAAGATGAAAGATGGAGATTGTGCGGGTTTTGCTGCATTTAATGGTGATTCTGGCCTTTTGACGATTAAACGAAACGGGGGTCAGTATAGTCTAACGATGAGTGAGGAGAGTGTGAAACTGTCCAATAACACGAAGGAGATTACAGATGTAAGTGTAAAAGAAGTAGAAACGGTGAAGCTTGCAAAGGGCAAGGTGAGCAAGATTTATCTGCGTATTGATGGTGAGTTCAACCCAGGCACCGACAAGGCCAACTTCTACTACAGCCTTGATGGTAAGACCTTCACGAAGATTGGTACAGCCGACTACCGTATGCGCTTCGACTTCTCTCGTCTCTTCATGGGCACTCGCTATGCTGCCTTTTACTATGCTACAAAACAGACTGGCGGTCAGGTGAGCGTGAATCTCTAAGATGATTGTCATCATCACGACATAATGTCATCACGATATAACATCAATATTATTTATTCATCTTTAACAACTATTCGTATGAAGAAAACTATCTTTTCGATTCTGTTGGCTTCGTTGGCATTGAGTGCTTCTGCTCAGTTCGGACGCAACCAAGACCCTCAGCCTGACAAGGGCTACAAGGACACCTACAAGGACTACTTCACCGTGGGTGTGGCTGTCAACATGCGTAACATCAACGACCCCACTTCTGTGGAGATCATCAAGAAGAACTACAACAGTGTGACAGCTGAGAACGACATGAAGCCTATCTCTGTTCATCCTCGTGAGGGTGAGTGGACATGGAACAATGCTGATGCCATTGCTAACTTCTGCCGTCAGAATGGTATCAAGATGCGTGGTCACTGCCTTTGCTGGCACTCTCAGTTCTGCGACTGGATGTTTACTGACAAGAACGGTAAGGAAGTCTCTAAGGAGGTCTTCTACCAGCGTCTGCGTGAACACATCCACACCGTAGTCAATCGCTACAAGGATGTAGTGTATGCTTGGGACGTTGTGAATGAAGCCATGTCTGATGCTGGTCGTGGTTTCCGTGGTCAGGAGCCTAACCCCTATCGTGAGAGCCGTGCTTACAAGCTCTGTGGTGATGAGTTCATCGCTAAGGCTTTTGAGTTTGCTCATGAGGCTGACCCCAACGCTATCTTGGTTTACAACGACTACAATGCTTTCCAGCCTGCTAAGCGTGACCGCATCTATAACATGGTCAAGAAGATGCAGGATGCTGGTGTGCCTATCACAGGTATCGGCATGCAGGGACACTACAACTCTTACGGTCCTGATGAGGCTGAGGTGGAAGAGGCCATCAAGAAGTACTCTGAACTCGTGAAGCACATCCAGATCACTGAGCTCGACATCCGTCTGAACGAGGAAATGGGTGGTCAGCTTCAGTTCTCTCGTGGACAGGCTGGTCAAGCTGCTCCTCACCTCGTGACCATGCAGACCGACCGCTATGTGAAGCTGTTCCGTCTCTATCGTAAGTACAAGGACATCATCGACAACGTGACCTTCTGGAACGTATCTGATAAGGACTCTTGGGTAGGTGTGAACAACCACCCACTTCCCTTCGATGAGAACCTCCGTCCAAAGCCCGTTTACTATGCTATCAAGAACTTCGACCCAGCTCTTGACAATGTGGTTCCCAAGGAAGACTTCCAACCCAATGAGCTGAATCAGCCAGGTCAGGAGTTCCCAAAGGTGAACTCTGAGGGTTATGCCCGTTTCCAGATTTCTGCTCCACAGGCTCGTTCCGTCATTGTCAGCCTCGGATTGGGCGGTTCTGGTGGTACTGTGCTCAAGAAGGGTGAAAACGGTGTTTGGACAGGTACAACTGATGGTCCAATGGATGAAGGTTTCCACTACTACCACATGACCATCGATGGAGCTACTGTCAACGACCCAGGTACCAACAACTACTATGGTTCCACCCGTTGGGAGAGCGGTATTGAGATTCCAGCTCACGACCGTGACTTCTATGCGCTCAAGAACGTTCCTCATGGCAATGTGACAGAGATCCTCTTCCATTCACCCAGCACCAACGCAGAGCGTCGTGCATTCGTTTACACCCCTGCTGAGTACGACAAGAATCCTAAGAAGAAGTACCCTGTGCTCTATCTCCAGCATGGTTGGGGTGAGAACGAGTATGCTTGGAGCAACCAAGGTCACGCAGGTCTCATCATGGACAACCTCTTGGCTGAAAACAAGTGCGTTCCTTTCATCATCGTCATGACTTATGGTATGACCAACGATGCTCGTTTTGGTTCCATCGGTTCATTTGACTACAAGAACTTCGAGAAGGTGCTTGTTGATGAGCTGGTTCCATACGTGGACAGTCACTTCCGCACCATTGCCAAGAAGGAAAGTCGTGCTATGGCAGGTCTCTCCATGGGTGGTATGGAGACCAAGAACATCACCTTGGCTCGTCCAGAAGCATTCGATTTCTACGGACTCCTCAGTGGTGGCACTTACGCTCCATCTGACTTCGAGGGTAAGGCTAAACCCAAGCTCATCTTCACCTCTTGTGGTTCGAAGGAGAATCCTGACGGTGTGAAGAAGTCTGTCGAAGACCTCAAAGCTGCTGGTTTCAATGCCTACTCCTACGTATCTGAAGGTACAGCTCACGAGTTCCTCACCTGGCGTCGCAGCCTCAAGGAAATGGCTCAACTGCTGTTCAAATAAGACTGGCTGATAAATAATCTATTGGAGTTAAAGGGAATCCCCTTTGACTCCTTTTTTTACTTTTTTTATCAAAATGTTTGCACTTTCATTTATTTGCCCTATCTTTGCATCAAAATAAAAACAAGTGAAGATATGAATACAGTGTCGCTCAATCATTTGTGGAGTTACCTACAAGGGCTTTCACTCACAGCCAGCAACCAGCGTTGGTTAGCCAATCATCTGATGGAGGCAGCTGAAAGTGCGGAAAAAAAAGGTCAAAAGAAAGAGCTTGTTTTCCCCAAGATACCGAAGGACTACAAACCCTCGGCTAAGGTGTTGGCTATGACATGCGGACCACTGCCCCAAGGAGTTGATTTGGAGAAGGAATTAGAACAGCGTTGGGAAGAATGGGCAAAATAAAGGCACTCATAGACACGAATGTTCTTCTTGACCACCTTGCACAACGTGAAGGTTTCTATCAAGATGCTGCTGCCATCTTTTCGATGGTGGACGAGGGCTATTTGATAGGCATTGTTTCTTCTCTCAGCATTGTGAATTGTGCCTATGTGCTTCCCAAACATTATGATGGTAAAGCCGTCTTGGAGCAGATAAAGAAGATGCTTCGCATGTTTACGATCAGCAATGTCGATGCTGCTGTTTTGGAAAATGCTGCTGTCATTGCTCCCTACGACTATGAAGATGCCGTGCAATATCTGTCTGCTCTTCCGCATCATCCTGATGTAATCATCACTCGTGACAAAAAAGGCTTCAAAGATTTTGACATTTTGGTCATGACACCAGCTGAGTTTGTGGAAAAAGTGAAAGAATGACAGAATAAGACTTGCTGAATAGAAAACAAAAAGGAGCATCCGCTTGGGTGCTCCTTCATTTTTTTGTTCAGAACTCAATTCCAAACATCGCGTCAGCCTTGTCAACTCTTCATTCTTTCTTAATTGACTTCGTCGAGCTAAAGGTTCTTAACTCTTCATTCTTTCTTAACTCTTAATTCTTAATTCTTAACTCTTAATTCTTAATTCTTAACTCTTAATTCTTAATTAAGGTTATCCTCCGAATCCACCGCCACCACTTGGAGGTGTATCGCTACCGTTGTTGTTGTCATCACCAGTGTTCTCACCTTCATTATCTTCTACTGTTCCATCATCTGTCGATGTCACACGCTTCACTTCGTTACCATTGCGGTCGATGCAAGTGATAATCACGCTGGTGTTAGCTAATTCGTTCTTCAATTCCACGTTAGGAGTGAAGATAATCTTTCTTGATTTGATGAGGGATGTCTTCACATCGTTCACGTCAGCTACTGATTTTGCTGACAAGCCAAATCTCATTGTTCCAAGTCCGGGTAATGCCACACTGTGTCCTTCGGTTGCCCATGCTTTAATCACATCTCCTGCTGCACCCCAACACGCTTGCATCACTCCAACACTGACTCCACTTCTGAGGGCTGCTTCTTTAATCACCTTTTCCTGACTAAGTGCGGAATACAACTCTGGTTGCATCACATAGCGATAGGTGCCTTCGTCTGTTTTGGAGAACTTCAAAAGTTTCTCCTTTGCCTTGATTTTAAGTGCCATAATTCTAATTTGAAAAATAATGATACAATAATAATCTTTTTTTTATGTTCTTGCTCCTTCACCACATTCTGTGGCTTGGAAAAACAATAATTTACAACAATTTTCAAAAATTGGTTCCAATAATTTATTGGATAATATTATTGTCAATTATTGGTAATTATTGTTTTTCGAGACACCGAAGGTGTCGAGAGCCAAAACATCTATAATTGTTGTTGATCTCTACATCTCGATCTAAAAAATTCTGGGTCGGCTTCCAGAAATCCTTCACTGCGAATTTACAATTCTTCTTCCGATTTCCAAAATACCGACCCACTTTTTTGCTGATTTTTTATCTACGTGCTTCATTCACTTCATCACCCCCTCCTGACGAGCGAGATGGATTAAGCTACCCAAACCGACCTCATGACGGGTTGTTTTCATCAGGTTTTCATAGATGCGGTGAGTTTCCTTCCAGTCATATCGGGGATAAAATCGGCTGATGTCGTGAAAGAGTTCCTCACCCGCGAAGCCCAGATAGTTTGCGATACAAAAACCAATCCTTATCCAGCTGTCATACTCGTAGGTGATGTCAATACGCTGGCTGATGATCAGGTTTACAACCAGCTGTAATTGACTTGCCTCATCTGTCAGTCCTCCATAATGAAGTTCGGGAGCAGACTTCCGTCTCTCCTCAATCATTTTCTCATGAGCGATACGTCTTTCTTCTTTGTCACGTTCCAACATCTCCCAATCTGCCTTGAAGAGGGGTAGGGGTGTAGGCTTCCCATCGCTATAATACATGTCGTCTTCAAAAATAACATAATCATTCGGAACGAGGAAGCAAGCTCTGGCGATGTCCTTACAAGCGTGATCAAAATCCACACCTGTTCTGAGTTCCATCAGTCTGATATTCTCTTCTATCGTGAGTCCCGCGGTTCTAATCACCGTGACGTGCAGCCCATTCCTTGCTGATTTCTCAGCGTGAACGATGCCCCATTCCTTTGTGTGCTTCTTCATCTTGTTCCATACATCTATATAATTCATCTTTTTCTTGATAGGCTTGCCATCCTTACCTTTTTCAAACCAATCCCAATCGAGCAGGAAGTACCCCGTCTCTTCGAGCCATTCACTCCTTCTCCAACCTTCTTTAGCTCCATCAGCAGGTCGTCCGCTGACCAATCTGTAATAGTTCTTTTTCTTCATCTCTGTGTTATTTGCGTTCTTCACGCTCATCTTCACTATGTATGAATCTCTCAGTTCTTTTTCTTCTTCTTTACTTCTACCTGTCACTCCTTGACAGGTTACATTTCCAAAATTTGAAATAAAATTCATAATACTTATTTTATTAAATAATAGTCCATAATTCTTTGCGACTTCCGTCAATTCTCGGAGTCCGCTTTGTCATCTTATATCCATATTTGACTAAATCTGTCCTCTTTCCTTTTTTATTAATACCTAACTCTTGATAGACCTCGTTCAGGATGGCTTTCCATTCCGGTGCAGTGTGTTCTTCACCTTTCTTGATTCTCTTGTCGAGTTCCACCCTGATTCTGACATCACTCTTCTTCAGGTTCAGTTCATCTTGAAGTCTGTTCTCCTAATAAGAATTTGCTCGAATCCGTTCAGCTCCCAATGCGTCATAATACACCCGAAGCCTTTCGTCATTCCGCTCCATCATGGCTATCTCATAGTCTGCCAGACAGTTGTTTTCTCGGTTCTGCCAGAGTTCGCAATAAGCTTTCATCTTGTCGGCAAACCCACTTTTCAAAGCGAAGTTCCTCAGATGCTCCGTGATGTTCATGGTGCTCTCCGTCACAGTGAAATTCTTTTCAAGACCGGCTCTGACCACTGCACCGTTTTCGTACAGATAATGCTGCACACGAGCTTCATACTCATCGCTCAGGATGCTCAACCTGTTGATCATGAAGCAATCTTCCTTCTCATTCCAATAAGAATAGCTCTTCTTGTCGCCCATGGCCTTCTTGTTCTGTTTGATCATCTCCTGAAAAAATGCTCGGGCATCCTCACTCATCTCCTGATTCATGATGTCATTGATTTCTCTGCTCATCTCTTTCTTCCTTTCAATCTCCTCCAATTTCTCATCCAGCTGCGAGGCTCTGTCCCAAGAGTTATGGAAAAAGACAACCAGCTTGTGGAAGGGATTCTCGGTCAGGCGTTCACGTCCACAGATCTGAACCAGCTCCGTTTCAATATCTACGGCGGTGTTCACCTTCTTGCAGTTTCCGCAGACGACGGTGAGCGTGTCCGTACCATAGAAGTCCATCCCCATATAGGCGGTGGAAGTGCATAATGTGAACATCTTGCGTTGTTCACCCTTCTTGGGCAGTGTACCAATCTGGAATCCCATCTTTCTCAGTGCTTCGATATTCTCGTCAGTTCCCGAGCAGATAATATCCGTGTTGTCAGGAGTCAGTTTCGCTTGTTTCACAATGTTCAACAGTCCATTCACTGACGAAAGGAAACCATTCATCGTTTTCGATGCCACACGGGTTCCGTCATCCATCGCGATGGCAGGAAAATTCCCGTTCAGATACATCCTCACCGTCTTCAGCAAGGCATCCTCAGGTCTGTCCACCTTGATTACCCTCACGTGCATCTCCTCTTTCTCTTCCCACACCATCTGATAGAAGGGTAGGGTGCAAAGGTGGGGCATCCTCTCTACCAGTTCGTCCATGCAGGGAGTAGCTGACAACCACGTCTGTTTTTTCGCGTCCATCAAGGTCTCAATCAGCTCAAGCTCCACGTACGGCTTATATGAAGAATCTCGGAGGACCACATCCCACTCATCAACATAGACATGGTAGCCATTCCATGTGCCTCCCAACAATTTTTTCAATCTTGCAGCAGAGTCGAACGTACATATAAAACACTTGCGGCTCGTCTGATGACAATCGATGTATTGGGTTATCTGCGTCGTTTCTATCTCCCCAAAAACTGCTTGAGCCTCAGGCGTTTGCTCCACTTTGTTTTTTAATAATGTGATGCGTGGAACCAGAAGCACTACGTTCATCTTCTCTTCCCTCAAAATCCACGTAGTTGCGCCGCAACCTGTAATCTCTTTGTTGTAAATGCCGAATTTGAACTCGAAATCCGGCATGAGCTCTTTCATTTTCTCGTCACCGAGGTAGTGAATCCCCTTCGGGATAGGAATAATGTGATATTCCATGCGTTTTATTAAAATTTTATAGGTCAGTTGACCCGTAACTAAAATAAATCA
>JBGUMY010000109.1:0-2925 GCA_045117095.1 Bacteroidaceae bacterium
TGCGCGTACACTTCGTGACAAGCAGCAAGAAATTGATGCCCAAACAGATGGGAATAATAAGCGCACCCACGGCCGTGTTGTAAGCCACAGCGGCAGCAGCAGGCCACCCCATGTCGAAGACTTTCAGATCGAGGTCAAAAATCTTGGAAATGTTGTCGAGCGGTGTGTCGAAGTTGGTCGTGAGCAGTGCTGTCACAATGCCCAATCCCACAAAGCCGACACCCACATAGAGGCCGCTCTTGAGCGACTTGCCAAACTTCATGCCAATGCACAAGCCAATGATGGTGAAAAGAATCGGCATCATGACCGATGCACCCAATTGGATAATGTAAGCAAAAACTTGTTCCATATTAGTTAGTTATTGATTGAAATTTTTGCAAAGGTAGTGCAAAAAATCGATTAACTGAACAAAAAGAGCAAGTTTTTTCTTCATTGGCCGATAGATTCTACTATTCTTCTGTGAAACGCCGAAGTTTATCGCACAGATTCCAGAAGAATGACGTGCCTTTCTGCATTTCCTCTACTGGCTCATCACCCTCATCTGAATTATCATCTGGTTCATCGTCTGAATCCACGTCTGAACCCTCTTGCTCATCCCCTTCTGGTGCATCATTTACAGAGAACGGTTCTGCTTCATCCTTCAGCCGCACGGCAGTCTCCTGTTCTTTGATAACCTCTGCAGGATGAGCATAATATTTCTCACGCATTTGCTGCAGGTGTTTTTCTGCATCCGACACCTCATCCGACTTACTTGTCTCCTGCTCCATCTGGTCAAAACCCGTCGCTACAATGGCCACCTTGATTTCATCCTCCAACGTATCATCCTGATAATGTCCCCAAAGCACCTCGATATTCTCATCGAATCCTTCCATGAACTCGTTGATTTCCCGTAGTTCGGACATCTTGGCAGGATTCTTGTTGCCACTATACACTATATAGAGGAGCCGTTTCGTCTTCTGCCTGTCCATATTGGCGATGAGTGGGGAGTTGACAGCCTCGGACATCGCCTTGAAGATGCGGTTCTCGCCACTCGCCTTGGCAATCGACACAATGGCAGCTCCACCATCTTTCATCACCGTGTTCACATCGTTGAAGTCTCGATTCACTTTGCCCCTCACCGTGATAATCTCTGCAATAGTCTTCGTCGCGATGGTCAGCACCTCATCTGCTTTCTTCATGCCCTCTTCCCAATCCAACTGCACGAAACGGTCATCCTCCAGCAACTTCTCATTGTTAATCACGATCAGCGAATCAACACTCTTTTTCATCTCTTCCAAACCTTTCAATGCAATGTCGATGCGCTTCTTGCCCTCCATTCTGAAAGGCAAGGTCACCACGCCCACCGTCAAGATGCCCATTTCTTTGGCGGAACGGGCTATCAAAGGTGCTGCCCCCGTACCTGTTCCGCCTCCCAATCCAGCCGTGATGAACACCATCTTTGTTTCTTCATTCAACATCGCCTTGATGCTCTCCATCGTCTGTTCAGCCTTCTGACGCCCAATCACAGGGTCGCCACCAGCGCCCAAGCCGTCACCCAACTGAATCTTGTTCGGCACCTGATTGGGCACCAACGCCTGACTATCCGTATTAGTCACTACGAAAGAGACGTTCTTCACGCCCTCTTCCCACATGTGTTGCACTGCATTACCGCCGCCGCCGCCAACACCGATAACCTTAATGATTTTCTCCGACTTGTCCTCAATAGGAAAGTTGAAAGGAAGGAATTCATCTTCTTTCATCATTCAATTCTTAGATTTTGATAAGTTATACATACATTTTAAGCCGACCATCTCAAGCCAGCGTCTCACTTTATCATATATTCTCGGATGCAAAGTTAGTGAAAAAATGAAATTACTCCATAGATTTCCGTCACTTTTTTTTGACAAATATGAAAATTCATCAATTTCCCTCCCTCTTTTTTACAAATGTAAAAGAAAATGGGGGATGATAATGATTATGTGAAAGATTGTTGCTACCTTTGCGGAAACATTTAATATAAGGAAGAAAGATTTTAACACAAGAAAGATGGACAGATTACCCAAAGACCCATTCATGTTGGTGTCGAGCATCAACATGTTGTTGAGAGACAATGAGTTTGACTCTTTAGACGATTTGTGTGCTTACTTTGACAGAGAGGTGGAGGAGGTGAAGACCACGTTGCTGGAACATGGCTTCGCATACAACGAGGAGCAAAGGCAGATGAGGCCAGTTGCCGATGAGGAATAATTCCTTTTCGTACTTTTTACGATATTCCATTAAACCTTCGGATGCTTGCTCACGTCAAATGCGGAAACTATCACCAATAAACATCACTAATAACCCAGTTAAAGTTTATAACTATTTACTAATTATGAAAAGATTCGACCTGTACGATTGAAAAAGACGCGTCTTTAAATACTAAACTCTGCATTCTTACGTTATTATAGGTGTAAGATATAATAACAAGGCAAATGAGTAAGGCTAAATTAGAGTTCATCGCTCGTATCATTACAGAAGATGGTCGTGAAATAGAATGCAAAGAAGTTCAGAATATCCCTTCTCCGGAAAACGTGAATATAGGCAGTGTCAACAGCTTTTTGCAGTCGTTTGACGAATATGAGCACAATGCGTTATCAGCCCGCAACAAGATATGCGAGGACATCACACAGGCCTGGCTTGATGCCCAGGCAAAAAAGGGGGGACTTTAAAAGATTTAAAATCAAGGAGCGCTCCATTGACAGTGAGATTGGCCTGTTTCTTGCCAGTTTGGAGTCTTCAGCCTTCAGTGGCATGCGGCCCAAAGAGCATCTTCAGAGCTATAGTTATCAGAGACTGTATCTGGACCTGATAAAGAAACTAAGTTACAGATGCACGACAGACACCATCAATAAGTTTCTCCATCGCGGCGATAATGAGACATTGAAAAGCACCACATTGGAGAACAGG
>JBGUMY010000110.1:0-7356 GCA_045117095.1 Bacteroidaceae bacterium
GGGGGGCTCCGATGGCTAAGGCTAATGGATGATGATATCTTCGGAGTGGTATTCGCTGCCGGGGTTGGGGGGCAGTTTCATGTAGTCGCCATAGCGGTAGGTGAGGCACTTCTCGGCTTCCTTCATGATGGGGGCGGTGGTGTGCTCGTAGGGAACTCGGCGAACGGGCAGATAGTCTTCCTTCAGACTCTTCTGGAAGTAGGGGATGCCGAGGGCGAAGTCGTAGTAGCGGGTGGGGAAGATGTGGGCGAGGCCTCGGAGGAGGGGGAAGATGATGCGGCGGTTGAAGGCGGCCCAGCGTCGCACGCGGGGCATGACGTCTTCGATGTGTGGGGCTGTGCGCACCATCTTGTAGGTGTGGCCGAAGGTGAGGTTGGAGAGCTTGTGAATCCAGAGGGGCACGGCTTCGAGGGGGAAGATGTCGACCCAGATGCCGTGCTCTTTCCACACACGGTCGTAGCCATTGCGCTCGAAGAGTTGGCTGTTGCGGTCTCGCACCTTGGCGAACTGGAAGAAGTAGTTCTCGTCGGTGGTGTGCCATTGCAGGGCGAGGTGATCGGGCAGTTCCTGGGGGAGAATCTGCATGAGGCGTTCGAAGTCGGGACGGAGCATCTCGATGTCGAGGTCATCGTCCCAAGGGATGAAGCCTTGGTGACGGACGGCTCCGAGCATGCTTCCGCCGGAGAGCCAGTAGGGGATGGCGTGCTGCTGGCAGATGCGGTCGATGACGGCAAGGATTTCGAGCATGCGTTGCTGCATGCGGTAGAGCTGGGAGCCTTCGGGGTTGTATTGTTGGCGGAGCTGTTGGGGGTCGAATGATGGCATGGGGGTGTTTTTAGGGGGGATTTTTCGTGGCGGGGGAACCGCCACGTGCGAACGCTGATGGGTTATTTTTTGATGCGGCCGGACTGTTGCTTGTAGTCGTAGGAGTGGAGGCCTTCGGCACGGAAGTCGGTGTGGTAGCGGTCGAGGACATGACGGAAGACTTCGTCGTACTTGGGGATGAAGAGGTCATCCTTCGCGTCCAAGTGCTGGATGATGTCGAGTGCCAAGGCTTGGGTCTTGGTCAGGTCGGTGGTGGTGCCGCCATCGAAACGGGTGCCCGGGATGGAGCCAGGGGAGACGTTGAGGATGCGGTTGGGGGAGCCGGCCTTGATGAGTTCGACATTGACACTCTCGATGAAAACCCTGAGTGCAGCCTTGGTGGCGGCATAGACGGAGAGGAAGGGGGAGGACATGAAGCCAGCGATGCTGCCCATCACGCCACAACGGAAGTCGGACGTCCCTTCCAACTGGGGGTAGAAGCGCTTGACGAGCCGCAAAACAGGAAGGGTGTTGACATTCACATACCGGATGATGTCATCCTCCGTCACATCGCGGAACAACGCCAGATGACCAAATCCGGCGGAGATGAAGAGCGTGTCGATGTCGGTAAATCGGTCGAAGAGGGAGTAGTCCTCCTCGGTCAGGTCGAAGAGGAACGTCTCGAACTTCTCGTGGCGGTATTCGTCTGCCACCTCAGCCTTATCCACAATGTATATCTTCTCACACTCCTGCCGCTGAGCCAGTTCGGTCGCAACAGAAAGTCCGATGCCATTGGCACCACCTACTATCAAGATTCTGTTCATATTATCTCTTTGTCTCTATACTCTAAACCCTAAACTCTCAACCCTTCACCACCACATCAGGGTTCACTTTTGCCTCGTGCTTCGACTTCATGTCGTTGTAGTTGTCGAGGATTTCCTGCTTGATCTTGGTGGATGAAACGCCTTCGCCGTAGGGGAAATAGAAAACGGTGACACCCAGCTCCTTGAGGTAGTCGTACTTGCCTGTCCAGTCATCGCCCACCACAAAGACATCGATGTTGAGTTTCTTTACCAACTCGGTGTGGTCGAGCGTGCGTTGGGGAATGACCACATCAGGATACTTGAGTGCCTTGACGATGGCGATGCGCTCCTCGAAAGGAATGATGGGAGGACGCTTGTAGGTGCTCACCAACTCGTCGGTGCTCACACCCACGATGAGCGTGTCGCCCAATCCGCGTGCGTACTCAATCATCTTCAGATGGTTGCTGTGGAACATGTCGAAGGTTCCAGACGTATAAACTACTACTCGATTATTGTACATATAGTTGGTTGTTTTGTTGGTTATCATTTTTCTGATTCAGACGGGGGAACCGTCTGACACGGGGGGGAGGAGGGGGCTTTCTTCTTGAATCGTCCACTCAGCCACGGCACTTTCTCTACATGCGGTACCAAAAGGAAGCATACGCCGAAGAGAATGAGAATCAGGATGGTATAATCGTCCCAATGGCCTCGGAGGGTACGGACATTGGCTGAACGCGTCATCTTGTAGAGCATCAGGAGGGGATAGTGAACTACGAAGAAGACCATCGAGTGCTCGCCGATGTAGCCCAGAACAGGAATGCGTGGGATGTTCAGGCTGAGCAAGATGCCCGAAAGTCCGCAGAGCGCCAAGGTGATATTGGCGATGACGATGTAGTGATTGCCCGTCCAGAGATTATCCACCATCGTATAGTCGCCGTGGTAGGTGCCATTCAGATAGATGAAGATGGCCAAGAGGATGCCCGACACGCCGAGGGTGATGTTCTCGCCCATCTTCTCGATGGCGAAGTGCCACACACGTCCCAAGTAGAAGAGGTAGATGCCGATGAACACGTTGTCGAAGCCAAACCAACAGGGGTTGTCCTTCGTGTAGAGCCAATAACTGACGAAAGGCAGGAGGAAGATGAACCAGTGAATCTTGAAATTGCGCTTCCTGCCAAAGATGGTGATGCCAAAGAGGGGTGGCACTTTCGCAATGAGGTGAGCTACCACATAGGCCATGAAGAAGGAGAAGAGGAACCAGCAGGGGATATTGCCATAGAATTGGCTCGATTCCCAAATATGGCTGAGCTTCACCTGCTTGGAGAGGGCATTCTCAGGGTCGAAAATGAACCAGACGAAGAAGAAGTAGATGATGTTGCCAATGACTCCCCACACGAGGTAAGGTATCAGCAGCCGCTTCGCCTTGTCCTTCAGATATTCCTTCGAGTTGCCCGATACGGTCTTGTTGAAGTAACCTGCCTTGAAGAAGAAGAACGACATGAAGAAATAAGTCCATTGCATGATGGGTGTCCACCACTCAGCATTGCCAAAGCCACAGGCATTGGTGATGTGGAGCATCATCATGCGGACAATACAGATGCCGCACAACAGGTCGAAGGCATGGTTACGTTGTTTCATTACTTTTTGTTTAGCAGTTTCACCAATTGGTCGCTCTTGCCGCTGACCACTTTACGGGTAAACATCCGCCCACTCGTCATCAACGTCGTATAGTCATTCTCGTCCATCACCTTGATGACAGGCTCGTAGATGATGTAGTGCAGAGGTGTCAAGGCTGCCAGTCCTGGATATTCTCCCTGGTGGAGTTGGCAACGGGATGCCCATTCGGGTGAGTTGAAGGCGATGGTCTGTATGAGGGTCTCGGCAGGCCCGAACGAATCTGTGAAGTAGTGTCGGATGGCATGCTTCGTCTTATACATATTATATATATGGGCCGCCAATTCTTGCGAGATGCACCACCAGGCAGACCCTTTGTAGAGATGCCAGGTTTCTCCATCTACCTTGAAAGACAATGGCTTTCTGATGCCCAATCCCTGCTTCATCTTTCTGCCCAAGATGCTCAGCCGCTCATTGCCCTTATTGCCAATGAGACACAGATGGAAGAAGGGTCGTGAGAGGGAATAGAGTTCGTGCTGTTGGGCATTGATGTCCTTCGTGTCCATGCAGATGCCGCTCAGTATCTCCTTTTCCCCTTGGGCTTCCAACCAGGTAGTGATACGCTCAGGACGCCACAGGGGATAATCCAACCCAGAGAGGAAAAAGATGCGGTCGAAGGTGACAGGATACTCAATAGCCGCTTGGATGAGCGCCATCTGGTATTGCACCTCCAGAATAGTGCCCCAACGCACATTCACCCTATTGGTCAGGAAATGGATGTTATCGCCTTGCAGCAGGGATGTGAAGGGAGTGATGTCCGACTTTTTGTCGATATGAATGAAGAAGTGGGCATCAGGATGCAATGCCTCCACAAGCCGTTTCAGTTGGGGGGCATCGGTATGTGCTGATATGAGATATGCGATATTCATCACGATACAGTTTTAATAGGTTCGCCCAATGTTGGGGTTGGTTTCTTCCATCGACCACTCAACCATGGCACTTTCTCCACGTATGGCACGAGCCATGTGCAGAAGCCGAACACGAACACCAACAATACGATGAAATCGTCCCAATGTCCGTAGATGCTGTGACCGAAGGAGATATGTGTGAAGCGATAGAATTGAAGCAAAGGATAATGCGCCACGAAATAGACCATTGAGTGCTGACCGACGTAATTGATGACAGGAACACGAGGTAGTGGCAGTTTGATAAGGAATCCTGATAAGCCAATCAGGATGAACATTGTGTTGAAGAACGCCGCCCAAGGATTGCCTAAGAACAGGTTTGTACTCATCACGTATTGTCCATGCCACACGATATTCAGCACGATAAACGCCGCAATCAATACAGAGGAAACCAATAAAGTGGTACGTCTGCCCATGCGGTCGATCATCCAATGCCAAGTGCGACCCAAATTGAAAAAGAACACGCCCATAAACACATTGCTCAGGCTCATCGGCAAGGGATTCTTGAGCGTCCACATCCAGTAACTGAGGAAGGGACAGGCCAATATCACCACCGTCTGTAACACAGAGATGGGTTTGAACACATGAATCTTCTTGATGAAATGCACTAGAACGTATGCAGCCCAGAAGGAAAAGAGGAACCACACAGGCTCATTGCCCCAGAAGGAACTGGTCTCCCACAAATGGCTCCACTTCATCGGTTCGATAGGGTGGTGATAGCGCTCCATCTCGAAGGGAAGGTAGATGGCATAGACGAGGAAGCCAATAGTGCCCCATACTACGTAAGGAACCAACAGACGTTTCGTCTTGTCCTTGATGTAGGCTTTCGTGTCACCAGAGACCGTCTTGTTGAAATAGCCTGCCTTGAAAAAGAAGAAGCACATGAAAAAGAACGACCAAGCCATCACCTCCTTCCACCACGCATCACTTTTGTGACCACAGAATGTGATGGTGTGGAGGCAAATCATGCGGATGATACAGATGCCACACAAAAAGTCGAATGTATGGTTACGTTCCTTCATTATTCACTTTTAACTTACCTCAGCCCCTCACTTCTCATCTCTTACCACTAAATTATTCTCAATCATCCGTTCCATATAAGACTGGATCAAGCCCTTCACCTCACGTTCCATTTGTTTCTCCACCTTTCCTGTCTTGCCCAACAGGTTCTGCTTCAAATACCAATCTTTCTTGTAGTTGTAGATGGCCTTCACCTCCCCCTGTTCCGTAAAGAGCAACACGTAATCCCCCTTCACATAGTGGTAAAGTCCGTTATTGTTTGTAATAGCCCACGTGTCCTCCGTCGGTGTGTTGAGTAGGTCGATACCAAATGCCACATAAGGATTAGGATAACCTAAATGGTTGAGCACGGTGGGCATGATGTCAATCTGTTGGGCAATGCTGTGGCTACGTCCTGGCTGGATGTCGCCAGAAGGGTCGAAGATGAAGATGGGCACGCTGCACACACCTAATTCTGTCTGATAGGCAGGTTCAGACGTCTTGTTCGTGTGGTCGGCCGTCAACACGAAGATAGTGTTCTCGTACCAAGGCTGCTGCTTGGCAGTCTCGAAGAAGAGTCTCAGGGCGTTATCCACATAACGAATGCACTTGTGCATGGTGTTGGGGTCGCCAGGCTCATCCTTGTAGATGTCCTTGTAGCGTTCAGGCACCACATACGGATGGTGCGAACTGGCTGTGAAAACAGATGTGATGAATGGTTGCTTCATCTCGCTCATCTTGAGGGCAAAGAACTGCAAGAACTCCTCATCCCAAATCGCCCACATGCCGTCGAAGTCCTGATCACCATTGAAACGCTTGTCCGCATTGTATTCCGTTCTTCCTAAATACTGCTGATACCCTGTTGTTTTCGCAAAAGCCTCAAAGCCCATCGAACCGTTTTCAGCTCCATGGAAGAAGGCTGATGTATATCCCACTTTGCTTAATTCACCTGCCAACCCACTCACGTCATTCAGCGATGATGGGGTCAAGAAGAAAGGTTCAATGAAACGTGGAATGCTCGACAAAATGGAAGGCATCCCATCAATGCTCTTACGTCCATTGGCAATGGTCATGTCGAAGGTCAGCGATTGTCCGATGAGCGAATCCGTGAAAGGAGTATACCCTTTACCATCGTTATAAGCACCGATATACTCACGTCCGTAACTCTCCATGATGAACACTACCACATTCTTCTTCTTCATCACCACTGTATCGGCAGGCGTATGGATGGGACTGTATATTTGATCCAGTTCCTCACGCGAGAAGAACTCTGGATCCACAAAAACATTCTTGTTGATGGTGCGAATCATTGAGAAGGGCGTGTTCAGAATCAGCGCGGCTTCAGCTGGTCTGTTCACATACTGATTGGCATTACTGATGGTGATGGGGCGTACAGCTGTTGTGGCACCACCACGCATTCCTGCGATGGTGAGGGGAATGTAAAAGCCGAAGCACACGATGTGAATGGCATAATAGAGCAACTTGTCTTTCAGCATGCGCAACTTCAACTTCCCCTTAGGCTTGACATACAGCATCACCAACCCTATCATCAGCACGATGCCCACCAGCACTAAATACCAATGGCGCCCCAGTTCCACGCCTAACACATCGCCAATATTTCCTTCGTTGCTGAACTCTTGAAAGACAGACGAGGTGGTGCGACGACCTGTGTATTGGAAATAGACGGCATCAGCCAGATTGGCGATGATGCACAAGGAATTCACCACCACAAACACCCACTTCGCTGTCGTTTGCCACCCATTCTTCTCTTTCCCATGCCAAGGCATCAGCATCATCAGCGCATAGAGCACGTTCGTGTAGAGAATGGCTGAGGTGTCGAACATCCAGCACCCCTTGAAGGCTTCCCAAAACGAGAGCGTGTCGAACCCCTCTGAAAGGACTGACCAGTTCTCCAACAGATAGGCAAGGCGGCACAAGCCATACACCACATAAACCAGTACCAAGTTGCAGAGAAAAGCAATGGGGCTGGAGACAAACGACTTATGTAGCAGAATCTTTTTCATTGTTCAATCATGAATGATTGTTTGCGAGTTCTTTTCGATATAGAGTGAATCCACCAATGTCTGCGTATTGGCATCTATGGCGGTCAGGAAAAGGGTGTCACCATGCGTACGCACTTTCTGATAATAGCGACTGCCCTTCTCGAACTT